>CAZZDD010000005.1:0-62514 GCA_964652185.1 uncultured Candidatus Peribacteria bacterium
TTTGTTTACGCTGTCAATGGGGAATTTTGACAGCGGGATTACGGGGAATTAAGGAGCGTGAATGTATGTGGATAGAGGACATAACAGACAGTTCATATGAACAAGCTGCTATTCGGAAGCAGCTTAAGAACCCTGCTTGGGTGCAGATAAAGAAATGTCTGTATCCAGATTTATTTACGGAGGGGAACGCCTATTTGGTGCTCTTTCGTGACTGTAACGACACAGTCAATGTGGTTAATAATAAAGGGATGGTAGTTTCCTTTCGGGAGACAGAAATTATCTTTTTAAAAGGAAACTATCATAAATTGGTAAAAAAGCGAAAGTCGTATTTTGTGGGTGGTACTGGGCACCCAATGGGCGCTATCGCAAAGGGTATACGAACTGGCAAGGCTTTTCGTGGAAAATAGACGACTTACCACTATTCGCAAAGGAAACACCATGATAGTAACCGGACAGACAAGATGGCCCGATGCGCTGGACTGGTGTGAACTGCGTCATCAGTCCACGCCAGGGCGCATGACGGACGAATGCGCCACGTGCACGTTGGTTGACGCTGATGGTGTCGAGGTGTTCGCCGGTTGGCGTTGGCCCGCCTCGTGGCTATACATGCACGACGAATGCGGGTTGGCGATTGATAGCGATGTGCTGTCTGGTATGCGTGAATGCGTTCGGGCGGTGGCATGAAAAAGCGTTATATAGTGACGATCACAAAAGAACTGGAAGAGTTGTGGGGACTAGATGATTTAGCCGAGGATTACACCGACAGTGAGATTGAAGCGTTCAAGGCTGCGGCGATAGATTTGCTGCATGAAGACGTGCAGGCGGTGGTCGAGGGTGCGACGTGGACAATAGAGGCAGAAGCAGCATGAATCCAACCAGCACAGAATTCAAAGAATTTAACAATGTTCCACTTGGGCAGAAAATCCAAGATTTGATGGATATGCTAACTGGTGGCGAGTTGCCCGAAGGATTCACGATTGGCAATCGACCACAGTTAACGGTAGAGCAGGCGTTTAACGTTGTGTGGTTTTTGCAAGAGCACTTGCGCGTAATACCGGACTATTATGAAATGTGTGATCAGTGCGAGAGGATTTACAACTCGGAGGAAGAAGGGCACAGCCTGAGTGAAGATCAATACGAGGCTGGTATCGATTGGTATAAAAATTTTGATATTACTCTCGAAATGGTCATGGAGCACGAAGGCGCGCATTTTTGCGGCAACGATTGCGAGCTTCAGTTCTGGAGAGAAGCAACAAGGCCATGACTAATCCAAGCAACGGCGTAGCAGTCTACGACCACGTAGCCGACGACGATCCCGAATCTATCACCATCACCGATGCGATGACGCCAAGCGAGGTGATCGCGGCGTTGGTCGATGCATACGGTGTGGATTACGTGGCGACGCTTGGTGAGGCGATTCGGCGGATGAAACGTGATGGGATGCGAAAGGATACACGTAATGCAGATAGAACAATCTAGGTTGCAAGAAGACTTGGCGAATGTTGCTACTCGTGAGCGTGCGCTTGACGAGATAGGACAATGGGCAAAGGATACTTGCTTGATGTTTGGGGCGACACCAGCAACCGCTTACCAGGTGGCTTGGCTACTGACAGAAGGGATAACATCATCATGGGAAGAGCGGAAGCCGGATTTTAGGATCGTAAGATGAAAACAATCACAACCGACGAAACACTAACTGTGCCGTCCGACATTGCAGTCTGCCCATACTGTCAAGCGGCACTATCTGCGCACTTCGAGTCATGGGAGCAACAAGACGATGGCACATGGGCAACTGACTACGCCATGCTGAGTTGCGTTCGTGAGTCGGATAGTATCGCAGAATTGCAACGACATTGCGTGATGCCATACGTGTATTGGCTGCCTGTGAGCGAGAAGGTGCTGGCGTGGGTGAATGCGAATTATCGATTCGAGATTTATGGGGTGGAATTGTGAGCAAGATTGATATCCTTGAAAAAATAGCCAACATTGCAGAGAAAATTATATACGAGTGCCAATCACTGCAACCAGATCAGTTTAATCCTGAAACCTATAAAGTGCCATCTGAGCATATTGACGCATTGGTGTTTGCGCTGCGAGAGTTGGAAGATGCAGAGAGTGACGGGACAAATGAATAGCCTCCGAATCGCCATCGTCCTGATCACCATCGCCATTCTCTTCGCCATAGCCACGCCATGCCGCGCGCAGCAGACTGTGCAAGTGGTCCGTGCGTGCAACCTGCGCAGCGGTCCAGGGACGCGATACGCACGGGTGGGCGGCGTAAATAAGGGCGATGTGCTTGGGGTAAGGGCGTCGCAGCCGGAATGGTACAGGGTTGGGGCGGATACGTGGATTGCTGTGTTTTGCACGAGTGGGTTTGAGGCGAAGCCGTAGGATGAATTTATGCAAGTAGCAAGCGATGCGCCGAAGCGTCCGGCCGCCAGATATTATGGTGGAAAGTTTAAGTTGGCGAAGTGGGTGATAGAGCATTTCCCACCACATTTAAATTATATTGAGCCCTGCTGTGGAATGGCATCGATATTGTTGCAGAAGCCGAGATCACCGCTAGAGACGATCAATGATATTGATGGGAATGTCGTGAACTTTTTTAGAGTCTTGCGGGACAGCAGGGATGAATTATTACAAAAAATATCATTGACGCCTTGGGCGAGAGAAGAGTACGAATACTGCTTGCAGGCGGCAGATGAACCAGTGGAGCGGGCACGTCGATTTTTCGCCGTGTCCTGCATGTCATTCAATGGCGCAACTAGGGACGACAAGTCAACCTATGGTTGGCGCAATAGTACAGATCACCGGTTGCGCTCAACGCCGGCATTGGATATGTACAATAATGATCTAGGCACGGTAGCGGAACGATTAATCGGCGTGCAGATCGAACACCGTCCGTGGCTCGAAGTTGTTGAGCGATTAGATAATGATGAAGCGTTGATTTATCTAGATCCACCGTATGTGCAGGATGAGCGCACGAAGGGTTTCCGGTACTTACACGAATGGGATACCAAGGCGCATAGGACGGCCGCTGCGGCTCTCAATAAATGTGTTGGATACGTCATCGTGAGCGGCTACGCCTGCCCACTCTATACCGAACTTTACGAAGCTCATGGTTGGCATCGTGTGGATAAGGAAGCGCAAACCAACAGCGGTGGCAAGCGGGTTGAGTCGTTATGGTTGAGCCCGCGCACATGGGCGTCGCTGAGTGATGATTATAGTTCCATGCCACTATTTGGAGGACTATGACCAACAAACGATGGCGCAACATAGACAAGAACGACAAACCCGTCAAGAAGGGCACGAAGGTGCGCTTTGTACTCGACGTGATTGATGAAATAGTCACGCTGAAGTACAACAACCGTCTCGGCTGGCACTATTTCAGCGAACGACACGGGCAAGACTTCATCATGCCGACAGAGTATCGACCGGGCAAGGTGAACATGTTTCATCGGTGCGAGGTGGTTGAATGACCGAACCAAAGGATAAATCATGCATAGTGTACATGCCGGACAATCACACCTTAGAGAGCTTTCTTTGTTCTCTGGAAGCGGAGGTGGGTTACTCGGAACAAAGCTGCTTGGATGGCGCGCCGTCGGCTACGTCGAATTCAACGAATACTGTCAACGAGTGTTGCAGCAACGAATCAGAGACGGATTGCTTGACGATGCACCGATCTTCGGAGACGTGCGCGAGTTCGTGGAAGGAGGTTTTGCGGAAGCCTACCGAGGACGTGTTGATGTTGTCACCGGTGGCTTCCCGTAGCTGTGCCAACCATTTAGCGCCGCAGGCAAGCAGCTTGGCGCAGACGATCCAAGAAACATGTGGCCCGCAACTATCGCAGTCGTCAATGCGGTTCGACCAAAGTTCTGCTTCTTTGAAAACGTTGCAGCTCTCCTTAATAGCGGATACTTCGAAACCATCGTCGGAGACTTGGCCCAAAGCGGGTATTGTGTCCGGTGGCGAATTTTATCGGCAAGTGAATTGGGAGCGCCGCATAAGCGAGATCGGTTATGGATTGTTGCCCACGCCACGGACGTTGGATAGCAAGGATCGAAGTGGGCAGGACAACCCAATTGTCAATGGCAGGGTTGTTCGTCCGTCGGGTGAAAACTACTCAGTAAGTTTGGCGACTATGGCGAACAGAGACTTGTGGCCGACACCACGAAGCAGCCCTAATGAGAATAGGCAAACGAAACCGTCACCGTCTCAACTTGCAGGTAAGCATGGTATGAACTTGGCAACAGCGGTGAATATGTGGCCCACGCCACGGGCACAAGACGCAAAACATGGTGCAGCTACTGAGTGGGAATTGCAGAGTGGCAGAAGCCATCTTCACATCGAAGTGGCTAAGCAGCTACCCATACCAACGGCTAGAGATTGGCGGCACGGTAGCGCTAATCAGCCATTAGAGAAGATGCGACTAAACGACACGATAGCCCACGAAGGCAACGGTGGACAGTTATCACCGGACTGGACAGAGTGGCTGATGGGTTGGCCGACCGGTTGGACTTCGTTGGAACCACTATCGGACATTGACGAATGGCTGAATGAAACCATGTCGGGAACATGGTGGCTACATGAGCACGACTTACCACGCGTGGCTAAAGGCGTGCCGAATCGCACGAAACGCTTGCAGGCTATCGGCAATGGGCAGGTTGCGATTGTGGCAGCAGCGGCATGGATACTATTGACACAGGATCTACTATGACCACCCTCCGCGCCATCATCGAGCACGGATGCGCCGTCTCGCTAGCCATTGCGATTGGCTATGTCGTAGTGTGGCTGATTGAGCGGTGGCACGATGGCTAGTTGGCTATTACTGGCGCTGATCGGCACGATGCTGTTGGCGTGCGAATTTATTGAGTGAATCAACCGCCCACACGCTCCCCACTTTGCAGACGGGCACACAGAAAGGTGAACTATGTCTGCGAACGAATGGCGACGGAAGGCAAACGTACAGCGTGATAAGCGGGATGAACTCACACGCAAACTATACAAGGCGCATGGCAACGAGCGCAGCCGGATTCTAAGGCTGATTGATGGCGTCAATGACTTGATTGAGTTGTACGAATACCGCGCAACGATGGCGGTGAGGCGATGACCTCGGCGCAGCGCTACGCCATCCTGCTAGCGGCGTACGCACAGTATCGCGCCGAACTAGTCGCCGATCTTGCGGTGCAGGATGAATCGCAGCGGGTGCGGATTGTAGCGGCGATTCGGGCGCTGGATGAGGCGGTGGCGATGTATCGGGATAGGGTTGCGGAGTATAGCGAAAGGTTGAATTGATGGGTTGATCAATGGCATGGCAGGCGGGGTGAGGTTGGGTCTGGCGAGGTGCGGTCGGGCAAGGTGGGGTATGGCGTGGTATGGCAGGCGTGGCAGCGGCGGGGCATGGTGCGGTAAGGTTTGGCAAGGTCAGACACGGCAGGGCGAGGCAGGCGCGGCGAGGTGCGGCCAGGCCAGGCCGGGCCGGGCAGGCCAGGGCAAGGTATGGTAGGGCAGGGTGCGGCATTAATAATAGCAGAAGCCGATCCAACCGGATCGGCTTCTTTGTTTGGGTGGGGTAGTCAATCGCTACTGCTGGTTTTTGGTCTGCCTGCACCTTTGCGTCTACCGCCACGTTGTGGAGATGATTTATCATGCATCCATTGTCGCGCTTTTAGCAGATGCCGTTTTGCCGTCTCAATGTGGCATCCTGTAGACTTTGCCATGATGGGTGCAAGTTCAGCAACGTCGCCACCGTTAGTGATTAGGTCTCTTGCATGTTCCTGTAGAGCATCGGTGCGTTTTTTTTGCGTCTGTGGTTTGTATTTCCAGTAGTGTGCGCGCTCTGTACCGATGTGGATAATGCATTTCTCCGTTCCACGAATGGTTGGCTCATATGCATAGATGTGCGTAGGCGCAACCCCCCAAGGTTCGCCAATGGCGATAATGGCGTCGGCGCTCGTATCAGCACTCACTAACCACACGTCAGCAGTCAGATCTGCAATTGAACGTGTGGCGTCAATCTCTGTGGCGACCTCTCCGTCGCGAACGCTGGTCCTGCCGTAGACGATCCACTCTGCACGAACTACCCATTTCATAAATTTCTCCTTAGTTAAGGCAAGCCTGCTTGCTGCAATCAGTCGGCTTACTAGGTTATTTTAGTCGGCGTAATTGATCGTCTTCACCAGTGAATCTGGGTTGATGCGTCGAGCCGGAGTTGACCAAGGGATTTGCAACATATGGTTGACCTCTTTAGCGGCAATACGTCCCCGGCTGTCTGTATCCGTGCTATCGATAATCCAATTGCGGACCTGGTTGTCAGTATAAAAGTGGCAATTCGTGATTTGTAAACCGTTAGCATTTTTCATTTTTCAGTCCTTTTGTTTAGTAGTTCGATTGACTTGCTTGTACCTAAATTGTAATTCAAACTGTTTGATTTGTCAATCCCCCAATTTCGCCAATCCTCCTAGCAATTTTGTTCTATCGCAACTTTTCGCGCTCCGATTGCGACGGCTGCAATGTTTTGTGTGGAAGCGGTTGGCGGGTGGGAATATTGGTGATTTTGGGGGATTGACAGTTTAATACGATTCGTGTACAATCTAGTCATAATATTTATGACAAAAATTAGCCAAGGATACATACGAAATTGTCAGAGATTCGTTTATCGTTTCGCCTTACTGGTGATGACGCAGATATATGGCAAGCTGCCAGAAATCGGTATGGCGAGAGTGATATCGATATTCTCCGACGTATGCTGAGGGATGTAAGCCGAAGGTTGAAAGATCATCAAACGGATTACGAAATAGCTAAAGATGATCTAAGATTATCGGTTGGCATCAGTGGCGATTTGCAAACGCAGGGCGTGTTGTTATTGAAGATTGCAGAAAAGATGGGGATTAAGGCTTAGTAGTAACTAAACAAAATCGCCGACAGCAGCGTCTGGTACACGCCACTGCCGGCATAACCTAGGCGGGATTGCGCCGCTAGGCTGTGCACATTGTAATTGGTGCAGCCGGTTTTGCGCAATCTCCGTTCAACTGAATGGAGATTTTTTTATGCCAGAAGCACAATTATCAGAATATGAAGTTTTGGCACTCAAGGAAACGGGAACGGTCAAGATCATCCTTGGCGCAAAATGGCCGATTGGTCAGCGCTTCACCATGCGCAGCGAACAATTTTTTGTAGAGGTTGCTGATATTGAGATGCCAGCCGATGGGACGCACGGGGCAGATGAGACGTTTCTCATTGCGCCGCCAAAGGTTTATACGTTGAAGGTGGTGCGGTAGCCTATGAATAAACTGTCACGAGAAAACAAACGAGACGCAATGATTGCCGGTGGCTTCCTCAGCACCGCTACCTTTGCGTTGTCGTTCGGCGTGACAGGCGATGTCGGTGTGGCTTTGCCGCTGGCTACAATTGCAGGAATGACCGGCGCTGTGATTATCGCCAGCCCGTGGCGCACCAAGATCGCTAACAAACTGCGCACGGGTCCAGCGCTACCGATATTTAACAATAAGCGACAAACCCAAGCGGCATTGACTTTTGATCAGACGACGCCATTGATGGAGGAAAGAGATACGATGATTCGACCGGCACAACGAAGTCAACCATCGCAGAGACGGCAGCCGGTGACGATGCGTCAAGAGGTGCGACAGCACGTAAAGCCTGTCAATGATAGTCGATTGGCAAATCAGCTAGATACAGAGATCAAGCAGATCAATAGCACGTTGGCGGCGCTCGGTGTTAACGCCGGCACAAAGCCACAATGGACGCAGGTCGGCGGCAAGCAGCTTGTCTTCTACACAATTAAAGCTGGTCCAGGTCAACGCATTGACGCAATTGAGAAGTGCTTACCTGAGTTAGCAGAAGTCATCAGCGGATTGCGGCGCAAGCAAACTTTGGTCCGTATGCTTCGCTTCCCGCTGCGGCTGGAGGTTGAGCACCCATTCCATGAGTCGTTGACGTGGAATATTAACGCCATTGATGGAGCGCCCAACACAGCGCTAATTGGCAAGTCGTATGATAATGGTCCGTCTGATTTCTGGTTACCGTTCAGCGATGCTCCACACATATTGGTCGCTGGCACTACGGGCGCTGGCAAGTCGGTGTTGCTGAACGCTATGGTGCTTTCGTTAGCGTGGAATACGTCGCCCAAGGATTTAGTGATTTATCTAGTTGACTTGAAGAACAAATCATTAGCTGGACTCCGATCCCTGCCGCACGTTAAGCGGTTCGCATCGGATGTCGAATCGGCAGCGGAGGTCGTGAAGATGGCCGGCGAAGCACTAGATACGAAGATTCAAAACCGCAACATCGTTGATACTCGACAGCACCTGCTGGTTATTGATGAGTATGCCGATCTGTCAACCGATACAGCTTCGATGGACATTGTTAACCACCTGGTGCGTATGGGTCGCGAAGATGCCGTCAATGTGATTATCGGTACGCAGCACCCAACCGCTTCGGTGCTCGGTAAGGAGGGCACAAAGCAGAATTTCCCCATGCGGCTAGTCGGTGCAGTCACCGATGCAAGTTCGGCACAAGTGGCGGCTGGTCGGGCTGGAACCGGTGCTCATCTTCTACCACGCAAGCGCGGTGCATTCTTGGCAGTGCAAGGCGGTGACATCAAGCGCATCAATACGTACATGGTGACGCATTCAGATGTGGCTGATACTGTGAATCTTATTCGCCAAAAGTGGGCGAATCGACCGGTTATGAGTGGTTATGGTAGTGGTTATGACCGGTTATCAGCGGATTCAGAGCCGGTTATGGGCGGTTATGGATCGGTTATGACACCGGTTATGAGTGGTTATGGTAGTGGTTATGACCGGTTGCACACGAGTGAGACTGACATTTTCCCGATTTCAGAGGGGCGACCACTGAATAGACGAGAAGCGGTGACTGTGCAAGCGCTGGCAATGAATGATGAGTTTTATCACCGTGGTGAATTATCTCTGAGTCGCTTATGCAAACATGTTTATGGCAGCAAAGATCCGAATCGTCTTGCATGGATTAAAGAGGCGGTTGGAACACCGGTCAGTGATGGTAAAATTATTCGACTAAGAAAGGCTGTTTAATGCAGAGAAGTCCCGATAGTTTCCTGATTATGTTCGTCTCAGGCATCGCCGCATTGGGTGTGCTGATCTGGTTCGTTAATCGTGAGTTAGGTAGCACAGCGGCGCTTGTCGTTGTCGGTGGTTTGTTCGGTGCCGTGATGTGGATGGGCGGTTCGGTACTCACGCACGCTACGGTAAAAGCAACGATGGAGAATCTGTCAGAGTTTAATCGAGCGGATGCAAAGATCGACGCTGGACGTATGCAGGCATTCAAGGCGTTGGCGCAAGGTGACGCTGCCTTACAACGAGCGGCGGCGCAGCTAACTGTATTAGATGCCAAGCGTGTCAATTCAATCGCATCTCAGCAGGCAAAGTTACTGGTGGATTCGACACGGCAATCTGAAGCTCAGTCCACATCGTGGGATGTGTTTGATGATGACGATGCGGACATTGAATCATTTGTGCAGTGGGAGTGACGAGCATGGCTAAGTATATCTCTATCGCAGCAGTGGCATTCATTGCCGGGGCCTGTTGGTGGTCTGTTGGTGGTCCGTTGTCGAGCGAAATGATAGCGATGGCGTTGGGGATTCTGTTCGGTCTGTTGGCCGGCTTGCCCGTTGTTCTACTGCTGATGGCATCGAATCGCCAAGTAGACAGGCGCGGGTACGAACCACTGCAAAAATTGCAACGTAAGCCGGCAATAGCTCCGTTGGTGTGTGAGAATTGCGGGCAACCGTTCAAATTGATTAATGGTGAATACCGCCACCACTGCGCCACCATTGACAGCGGCGTAACATGGCGAGTAGTAGAGACGGAGGTCAACCATGCTCAGTGAACTACGCAAAGAGTTTGGCGATGTATTCAATGGCTTATGGCATGGGCAGAATGTGCGAACGCTGACCATTGCCAAGCCTTACTGCACACCGGCAAGGAATCTAATCACGGCGACGTTCCAGCAATACGGCGTGAGGATATTTGATTATGATGAGCAGACGAAAAAAATGAATCCGTTGCAGGCTGTAAAAAATCTAAAAGTAAAAGCTAATGGCATAGAGAACATCACACGTCTCTCCCCGTTCCCCTTGGCGCAGATTGCAAAAATAACAGTAAGCGAGAAGCAAGCAGCGTGGGCTGAATACCTGTTGCTTCGCACGGGCAAGCTGTACTGTCCTAACGGCTATGTCAACAAGCGTAACGCAGCATGGGCAGCGCAGCACGGCGGACAGATGCCGCCAGCATGGGCAAACAACAAGCCTTGGATAGAAAAGAGCTGTAGCGAGGGCAAAGCGGCATGGGCACCATTAATCAAAGCGGTGAAAGGCAATCGCAAATGATGAACATCTTTGACAACATCCTTGGCAATCTCAACTTTATCGATCTTCTGTTCGGCGGTATTAATCGTGCCAAGCACCGTAGCAAAGGCGGTCGATTTGGGCCGACGGTCACGATCAGGATGAAGCGGATTGACAAAGGTGGTGATCACGTCTTGCGAACAGTTACAGATCACCTGAACCGATATGGTGTACCAACGTTTGATCACGGCTACGATGCACATCACCGATACTTCAAGGTTCGCAAGACGCAAATCAACTTTGCGCTGTGGCTATACAACGATGGCAAATTACGCACACCAAAACGTGCATGGAAGGACAACAAGCGCAAATGATATACAATCCAATTTCAATCATCCTCACCGCCATCATCGGTGCAACTGCAATCCTACTAGCGCATGGCTTTATCACGCCGCTGACTTGGCGCATTACCGATAGCGCAACGGGTCGCCTGTGGCTATCGTTCGGCGTGGTGCTCGTGGCAACTCTGCCTGCACGGATGGATACGTTACCTGTGTGGTTGTGCATTGTGACGATGTTAGCCTGCACGGCGGCTTTCTACGTAGCGTTGGATCGGTGGATACTGCTGCCGTCTCCGCATGTTGTGCGGCAAACGTCGGCGACAAGCGGCGGCCGGACGTGGGTGGACAATCGCAAGCCGCTTGGCTATCGGTGGTTGAATCTGCGGGTGCCAGCACTTGGCTAGTGGTAAGGTTCACGCACGCTCAACTAGCGCAGTGATCTTTGTGACTGTGGTTATCATCGTCGCCACGCTCGCACCGCCACATGTTGCTGCATTCGTGACTGGTCTGATTGTGGGCCACTATGCGACGCCAGACGTAAGAGATCAGCACCAAGTGAGGGCTCACACCGAACATTTGATAGATAGGCAATTTGGTAGAATAGTCGGTAGACTGTGGACGCTAATCTGGTGGCTACCGGCACGACTGATGCCGCATAGGCACTGGGCAAGTCACCTACCGGGACCGGCAACGCTTATCGCCGCTGTGTGGTTGTGGTGGTTGCCGATGGTGCTATTATGGTGGTACGCGCCGCAATGGTTCGCGATGGTGTGGGCGTTAAAGTGGTGGCATGTGGCAGGCTGGGCAGTGCAGGACACGATACATTTAGCGCAGGATAATTGGAGGATACGATGGTAAAGCAAATCGATAGAACCAAACTGCTTGCGTGGCTGTGGGATACGCAACAACAAGCGGAGTCGGAAGCCAGGGTGGTGTCAGATAAAGAGTTCCCGACATTCGTTGCACACCAAGTATCGCGGTATGGGTCGGCAATGCAAATACGGTTTCTGATCGACGCTGGCGAGTTTGACGACAAAGGCGAATACGGTGACAGCGTTGAACAGTATCGTGGTGCGTGGTCGGACTGGGTGATATAGCATGTCCAGAGAAACAGTAGAACTAGCAAAGCAGAAGAGCATTGACTTAGGGACGACGACGGGTATTGACGAGATGGTCATTAGATGGACTGAATACACCATTCAATTTTTATCCTTGGACGCATGGCACGATCTGCGGGTCACATTGGATCTAGCACAGGCGCAGGCGTGGAAGGTTGATTTCGAGGCGAATCAGCTAGGGCACGAATACCGCATTGTCGAGAAGGACTGCGTGGTGCATGACTAATCCAGCCATTGCCACCGTCCGACGGCTAGCGCGGCACGAACTGTATACGCTCAGGCATTGCGCTGACAACATCCTCGCCACAGTTGACAGCAGCATTGGCGGCGCTGTCAACTGGGCGGATCTAGAATGCGTGTCGGCGGAACTGTGCATATCGAAGAGGCGTCGCCGGATGCGGTGGAGTTGCGGCAGTGGGTGACGCAGCGGTTGGCGGAGTCGGGTTGGGATGTTGAGGTGGTGTTGGCTTGGTGAGGCAAAATGGACAAGCAAGCAATATTGGCGCAACTTAAAGATGAAGAGACACGGGTGCAGGCCATTGACGAGATCGGCGAGTGGGCAAAGAACACATGCCTGCTTTTTGGCAGTAATCCAACAACAGCATACCAAGTGGCGTTAATTCTCGTTGAAGGTATTAGCGCATCATGGGAAGATCGCAAGCCAAGTTATGGCATTGTGCGATAGTAACAAGAGACAAGACGAAAGGTGGCAGGATGACAAATAAGACAGATTATCAAGTAGCAGTGGAGACACATTATAATGCGGTGTTGGCAATCGTTCGTCACGCCATCACGCAGTTTGCTGATGAGTCAGTAGAGATTGCGGCGCGTGCCGTGGCTTTGGCTGCCCCGTTACCAAATGCCATCAACATGTACAATGTGGCAATTGGCGAGCTTGGGTGGAGTTCGATGGCAGCGTTTGCGTTTTCATTGACGTTGGAAATCGTTGTGTTTTTATTGGTGGAGATCGCTCTGTTGATGTGGGACGGGCATCTTGATAAGCCTGATCGCTATCGGCTGCCGTTCATGGTTGCAATCGGCGTTGTTCTAATATCGGTAGCTGTCGTCATGCGAATCGTTTATGCTTTAGAGGCATACAAGATCATGGCACTGTTGCCCGTCATATCGCTATGCGCATTTATCGGTATTGGGCTAAAACGATGGTACGAACGAGGGCAACAAACAGCCGAAATCATTGTTGTTCCAGTGGTAGAAACAAACCAGCCTACAATTGATAATGTCGTTGAGCGTCGAAAACAATTGGCTACACACTTAAACGATTACGGATACGATTCGCTTGATTCGGTTGCCGTTCGGCTCGATTCAAGCAAATCGATTGTGCGAAACGATTTGCTTTGGTTGGAGAAACAACAAATAATCGAAATTGATCGCAGCCAAAAACAATGGGGCGTTCGGGTGAACGGGCACTACGAATCTTTCGTGAGTGGTTAGGTTAGTTGTTGTTTTTTTTGCCTGTCATGTTTACTTATTCGCTAATTTGTGGTACAATGTATCCCATGAACATAGATGAATTCATTAAGCATTTACAGTCAAAAATCGCTGAGCACGGTACACAAAGAGAGTACGCAGCAGCCCTAGGGGTGTCTGCCGCTTATCTATCAGACGTGCTCAACAAGCGGCGCGATCCGGGTCGGCGATTTCTTGATGCCGTAGGTTTCGAGAGAGTGATTTTGTACCAAGCGAAAGGTGACGAGGTTGGCTAAAGAAGCGGCGGTGTTTATCTATGGATTGGCAGATCCAAGAGACAATAAGATTCATTACGTGGGACACACTGTTGATTTGAATCAGCGTCTCGGTGGGCATCTCAACGACAAGAGCCATACGGTAAAAACTGAATGGATAGCAAGTCTTGTTGAGTCAGGTCTTCAACCGATAGTGATAGAACTGGCACGGGTTGATTACGATGAACGGTTTGAGCAAGAATACAAGTGGATTTATATGGGTCGTGCAATGGGTTGGCCACTAACCAACACGTTGGCAATGAAGACGGAAAAGTACACCCACCTATTTGATGGGTTAGGCCAAACACTCGTTGTGGAAGTTGATAAAGGTTTGACTTGGCGCAAGATAAAGATAGCGAGCAAAGAGGCGTGGTACAACGATGATAGTTGGAAAAGGGTAAGCGCAAACATCGTCACTGTGTCAATGTGCCTATTTTCCCTCAGTATGATTTTGTTTGACATGGCCATACTTGTCGGATATACAGCTAATGGTTTTATGCTGTGGGTATGGGCAACGATGTTGCTGTTGCTGCTAATGGTTCCAGCTAGACGACTGCTGGTATATGGGATAAAAGATCGTCACTCCACCAACTAACCGAAAGGACTCAACCAATGATAACACCAGAAGCAAAGCGCCATGAATATTGGAACCACTTTTTGGCACAGGCCGCAACGGGTGAAGTTGCATTGCCGTATGGTGTCACGAAAACAAAACTGAGGAAAATCAAGTTTGCAATTATTGCTGATGTTCACTTTTGGTCGGATGTTGTTTTGCGCCATAACGGGCAGGCGGTGACGCCGGAAGAAATGGCAAGGGATAAGCCGGAAGTGTACGATCATTGCCGTGGCAACTTTTGGGGCATGGTCGCCGTTCATTCTGCCTACTAACGAAAGGGCACCACCAATGACAACCTACAACATTCACGACGTACACGCTAACGCCACCATAGCCACAGTCAAAGGCTACACCAGCGTCGACGAATGGATCGCCAAGGCTATCGCTGAACGTGGGCTAGATTGGCGCATTGGGTAAGTGGTGGCGTTTCGGGACAAGACACAGATTACGGTGAAGCGTGCAGATGGAAGCGGAGTGAGGAAAGGGCTCAATCAATGATGACTGTCGATGAACGGTTGGCTTTGGCAAATCGGATTCCGGCTGATGCCACAACAATCGCAACAATCGCCGCTGCGGCTGGACTGTACCCTCATTACGCCACGGATGTCGCTTTGGGCATTCAGGTACTATCGTTGATTTCCGCTGCTGAACGGCATGACGCTGTAGTGGATTTATTGAAGGTTGTTGAGTGGGTAGAGGATAAAGGATGTGTGGAGTAATGGCTCAAATTGAACTAACCATAAACTGTTGCTTGTGTGGTGAAAGCCACGAAGCAATGATTGACTTACCGGACGGATGGAGCCACCGCACCAGCGGCGTCGATAGCGATGATGGCTTTTGCGTCAAACATGCGCCCGTAGCGAAGTGGTCAGATTCGCAATGCCCTGGCTGTGTTGGCACCTGGGGTGACTGTGCTCTATGGCGGGGATTCGCCTATAGCCACAGTCGGGATCTAACGGATGCAGAGCTAGACACGATCCGGGCTGGCGTATGTCCACGGCGCACGAATGGATCGTTTTCGTTCAGTCGAACAACGGGCATTCGGGACATTGACTTGTCGGAGCGTGCGACAACGGAGAGTGGCGTTGTGTTCGTGCAGGCGATTCGGGATTATTGGGGTAGACATGACACTGATTAACAACCCTGACGACTACACCGCCTTGCGCCGCCTATTGCCCGACGGTAACCAACTCGACATCACGCCGATGACGTTCGGCAAATTCCGGCTACACGTTGGTACGCAGGGCAGCATGTGCTATGATGACGGCTGGTGATACGATAGCTTTGATGCGGCAGTTGTCGCACTATTAAGTTGGCAGGATGGCGTTGAGCCTGACGGTTGGTTTCGGCATCCTGAGAGTGGTAGGCGTAGACCGAATAGTGATAAAGACAAGGAATATGTGAGGGCATGACCAACGAAACATTTTCCCGACTAGATGATGGGGCAAAACAGTATTGGCTGGACACTGCCCGCAATGCTGTGCTGACAGCATTGCAAAAGTCAGGCGTGCCACGGGAACAGTGGTTGATAGTGTTGGGCATGACGCGTGATTCAATTGTTGATTTCATGATACGGGATGAGGTGAGATGATGGCAATCAAAGCAGGCACGGCCATTCGCTATATCGGTTGGCACGAAGGCGAGGCAACCACAGGCATAGTCGTGTGCGTGTCGGGGGTAAGTGTGCTTGTGCGCACGGCAAGTGGGTTGCGGTGGTGCGACGGGCGAAATGTGGAGGTGGTGAGCGATGGAGATTAACAAGGTTACAGGCAATGGTATCCATAATAGTTCGCAGAGAATCTTCTGTCAGGGCAATGGATATGGTGGCGTAGAACTGTGGAGCGATGGCACGTTTCGGACTGTCAGCGTGGTCGACAATCGCCCGATGTGGCTGCGCCGATTGGATCGGATGCTGGCGGGCTGGGAAAAAGCGCAGGGGTGGCGATGATGAAGCACATCGCCGTTGATTGAGCGTTGAATAAAAAGAGCCGATCCATCAACTGGATCGGCTCTTTTTGTTTCGGCTAGATTTCAATGTGTGCGTGGTAGTAGTAGTTCTCAGGGTTACGGTTCGTTTGCCAGCACCAAGTGCGGAAGCTGGCTTCTGACTGTGCCTGATGTCCGTTGAAACTGCCTACGAAATACCCATCCAGCATAAAGACATCGAATCTCATGATTCTCTCCTATTTTGTTGTTAATAATTGCCTCACTCTGCATTCTTCCTGCGGGGTTGTGACCGCTATCACCTGCATTAAGGTGCCGGGGCTACCGGCTTCGATGATTTCTTAGAACAATTTCGCTACTGTCTCGATATCCGATTCGTCAATCTGGAAGGCATCTACTGATTCGACACCTGCCAGTTTCGCCGCTTCTGCCATTTCGCCGTTGAGTACGATTCGGTACTCCATTTCGTACGTCTCTCGGTTTACACCGATTTTTGTCACGATTACCGGTTTGATGGTTCGTCCTAGTCCCTTGACGATTGCTACCAGATTGCTGCTGGCGTCGCCGGTCGGGATGTTGACGAGTGCGGTGGTCGGGATTCGGTAAAATTCGCTCATTTTCGTGCTCCTGTATGTGGTTGTTAATGGTCGTTACTGCCTGTACACCTATTGTGCCACAACATGTTATCGTTGTCAACCCCCAAGATCAGCGAATTCTGTAGCAATTTTGTTCTATTCGCCGTCACACCTTACGACTTGCGTAAGTATGGACGACTGATAGCTCCACGGCAAGCGATGCACTCATGCCGGTGGCTACCAGTTTGGCGAGAGCGTCCGACGGGCTGTATGCGTCGATGCGCATGGCGGCTGCGAAATCGCCCACGCATTGCAACATGAATTGTGACTGCTTGCCGTCGGATAACTCTTCGATCATGCCGACAACCAACGAGCACAGACTAACGTTGGTTTCGCGTCCGTTGACGCGCAGCGACTTGCGGATCTTCTGCGTGGTGGCGCTGGCGTTGATGGTGAATGTTTTTTCGGTCACAGTTGTTGGCTCCAAAAGAATTGCCCCGACACAACGTCGGGGCGGGTTTATTACCGGATTTTCATCTCTGTGTATTGAACTCGTGCATATTGTCGGGCTATATCTTCTAGATTTTCCACCCGATCCAGAAACTGTTGGTGAAGCGTGACATAGAGGGCGATACCCTCATCTGCCGCCGTCCGCTGTTGATTTTTGGGCAGTTTTTTTACCTTTTTCACCAGATTGTATATCTCTGTCTGAAACGTTTTCATATTCTGGAATTCCAACTGCGTCATGCTGGCGTCGCGTTCAATAAATGTCGTTTGGCTAATTTTTGCTAAGTGGAGTTTCATTTGTGCCTCTCGTTTTAAAGTAAGTGTTTCCTCCGATAGATTTAGTATAACATGTTATCGCATTTGTGTCAATAGGCAATATGCCGAAATCGCAAAACTCGCCATCTTGTAATATTTTGTTCTATTCTGTTCTAGTCGCCAATGATTAGAACGATTCTAGACTATTGACAAACCTAACGAGATAGCGTATAATTCATTAAGGCAATCAACGACCACATTACGCCGCGCCTGATAGTAACTTGTCGGCGTGGCTATTTTTGTTTCAGTAGGTGCGGATGGCAAAGGCGGCAAACAAGGAAGAGTTACTACAGCGGCTACTTGAGCAACTACGCAAGGAATTGCAGATGCTCATTAGTGGTGACGATAACTTTTGTTTAACCATCAATGCCAATCCATCGCAACGTGATGCTAGTCTAGAAATCAAGAAGACCGTAAAGCTAAATTAATAGCGCAATCGAGTCGGAAGACGGGCGCAATGATCAACACTAACGTGTTGGTCGTTGCGCCTTTTTTATTATCCAAAATTCATGCAAACACCAATCACCATCGGCGTCAATGTCAGCACGCCATTAATTGTGAATATCCGCAGTGGTCCAGGTCGCAGCTACGGCAAGATCGGTGAACTGTCCTACACCGACGATCCGCTTCCCGTGGTTGATGGTCCTGTTGATGCAGATGGGTTGCGATGGTGGGGTGTACAGAGCGCGGGTAAAGTGGGCTGGTGTGCTGAGTCCGTAGGCGGGCGACCGCTACTGATCGTGCTCGGTGAGGCACCACCACTGGTTGATCGACTGTCGGCGCAGTACGACGTTGATGCGGCGGTCATTCGTGCCGTGATGCAGGTTGAATCGGGCGGGCGTGGTTTTGAGGATGGGCGGTTGGTGATTCGGTTTGAGCCACACGTATTCAAGCAACGTGCGGCCACTAGCGGCTTTGAGCGGCTATTCACCGTCGGCAATCCATCGTGGGACGGCAATCAGCACCGAATGCGAATGTCACCAAGGGCGGATTGGGTAGGCTTCCACGGCAAACAGGATGGTGAATGGCAAGCGCTGAGTGCGGCCACAATGATTGATGCCGATGCAGCGTGGGAAAGCTGCTCAATGGGCGCACCGCAGATCATGGGCTTCCACAGCGCCATGCTTGGTTATCCGTCGGCGTCGGCAATGGCGTTGGCGTTCAGCGAAAGTGAAGACGTGCAGGTTGAGTCTATGTTCCGGTGGATGAATGATAGCGGTGCGTTGGCGGCGCTGAAGGCTGGTGATTATCTGTCGTTTGCGAAGACCTACAATGGCAGCGCGAATGCTAGCCACTATGCTCAATTGATTAAGCAGTTGGTGGCGGCATGATTAGATGTGGTGATGAATCAGGCGAATTATGCCAGTCGTGCGGAGATCGCCGTAGTTGGGATGGATGCGGCAAGGTAATCAAGCCGAATGAAGCAGATCTTCTGCCATGTCCTTGCTGCGGCGGACTAGCCCTGCTCTGTCAATGGCTAGACACATTGAATCCGAATGCGGCGTGGGTTGAGTGTACTATATGCGAATTGATGACTGATAGTGTCCACCACGAAGATCCGATTGAAGCCAAACGGCTAGCGGCGGCGATATGGAACCGACGAACGTCATGAAGAGCGGCACAGGCTACACATTCGCTGCCATTGACGAACTATTGAATGCTGATGTGCCACCATCGGATTATGCCATAGCCACAGCCAAGCGGCTGATCAGCGATGCCGGCGAAACGAAGATGATCGGCAAAGCGCACACGAGCGGTGGCGGTGAAGTACGGGTTGAATGGCGGCATGGTCAACGGGCGATCCGGTTGGTGGTGCCAAGCAGCGATGAATACGCAGCATATATTTATTACGAAGTTGATGAGTCGGACGATTGCGGGACTGAAGACATTACGAATGATGCGTTGTGGAAATGGTTGGGGTGGGTGAGCGGATGACAAATCCTTTGGCAGTCAATTGCCAACAGTACAAAGAAGACAATAGTGGCAAGGTCGTTGGTGTTCAGCTTGGCATTACGCCAGTTGCTAACAGCCACTACGAAGTGTATAGCGTGCGTCTACGCGATGAGTATGAAGCACAAGGCAATACGGTTGCACGATGCAAGGTATTGGACAAGAACAACGTAGACACCGGTATCGCCGTTCGTATGGCGTGGGCTGGTCGTGGTCCACAGTTTCAGGATTCAGCGCTACCAGGCAATCCAAGCAATGAACACTTTGTCCCGAACAAGTATTGGCCGCCAGAGCTTGGTCCGCTCGCCTTGTTTGTTGGTGCCCATAATGCGCCGCAATCAGACATTGTGTATGGTGTTGGATTACCCAAGGGGCACCACGTTTCGTTTGACGTTGTTTTTAAAGAGCGTGGCACCATTGCACCACCACCGACGGATCCCGATCCAATCATTCCGCCGACCAACGAACTAGCGCAAGAGGTTGCGGATCTTCGCAATCGAGTAGCGAAGCTTGAGCGGTGGGCGATGGCGTTTGAGGGTGAATTATGAAGCAACGAAAACCTTACTTGCTGAATCACCCATACACATGTCCGTTACTCATGCTCATGCAGAGCTGGCTATTGTGGCAATCATGGCATTTCGACAACTATGATGGGTGGCGGCTAATGAAGTCGCCAAGAGTGGTAGCATTGTGCATGTTCCCTCACTGGCTTATCAAGCTTGAGTGTCGATTTTGGGGCACACGGGTTGGAATCTACACAATGGTATTGGTACGTGATAGGAACTTTTCTATGATTCGGGCACATCTTGGCGGGGAACTATGACCACAATACAAATCGTCTCGTGCGTTGTCTTGCTGGTCTTGGCCGGCTTCTTCGCCTTGATGACCAAGGCACTGGGGGGTTGGTGATGGATAAATTTAACTCATTGTGCCTACATGACAGTCGAGGCACGGACTATCGTGTCAATATTTCAGCCATTGCATCGTATGGCGTCAAACCCCAATTCGATGATGATGACGACGGGCAGACATGGATTTATCTTGTAGGCGGGCAAAGCTTTGCCGTTCGGGAGAGTGTTGACGAGATTGATCAGGCGATAGATAACAAGTTAGGTCGCCCAGTACCAGATGGGTGTGTTTCCTACTCGCAAGACACGCTTGGCTCTTTGTGGCGTCTACTGATCGACATCGAATTTGCAACGCCATCCGGCGACAAGGATGTATTAACTGCGGTGCGTAATATGACGAGAGATATTGCCGCAAAAGCAAAGAGAGCGCGTGAGATTATTGAAAATGATGGGATCTAATGGCTAGCATGAAAATACTTTACGAATGCAAACGTGTTGATGGTGGCAAAGACTTAGTTTTCTATTGCCCTGGCTGCAATATGTATCACAGCTTCACTGTTGAGCGCACTACAGATGGTCCGCTGTGGACGTGGAACGGCGACATGGACAAGCCAACTTTTTCACCTTCACTTGGTATTAATATGTCTAATCCTGAGTACCGTTGTCATTCATTTGTGCGTGATGGCAAGATTCAATTTTTATCTGATAGCTATCACAAGTTTGCGGGACAAACTGTTGGCATGGAAAGTGTAGAGTAGTGAGAATCTTCATTTCGTCACCCTACAGTAACGGCAACACCATCACCGATCCCGATGCGTTGATCGCCAACGTGAATCGCAGCATTGATGCCGCCGAGGAACTATCACGACGTGGCCACACGCCATTCCTGCCGCTGCTGTCGCATTACTGGCAACAGCGCTTTCAACACGATCATGCGTTTTGGTTGGAGTGGTGTTTGAAGTGGTTGGGTGTGTGCGATGCGATGTTACGGTTGGATGGTAGCAGCACTGGCGCAAGCATCGAAGAACGTGCGGCAAAAGAGATCGGCATGGTGGTGTACTATCGGCTTGAAGATATTCCCGACGGCGGGAACGAGTTATAAATCACAGGTACTTGTTGATAAGTACCGACGTTTAACCGTGGGGTCCAAGTTGGTCTTGTTGGTGCGACCCTTCCGTGAGGCTAGCGGAAGACGCCCAATCGGTGAGCGGTGCAAATCCGTTATCGCCCCACCATTTTGGGAGTAGCAGTCAATGGCAAAATCGGCTATTAATCGACACCACAGAGACAGAGTACTTCAACGAAGATTGACGTATCCATTGTGGAAGTATGCAATTGATCGCCCCGAATTGCACAACTGGATTTCACGAACGTCGAAGCCGTGTTCGTGCATGGGTTGTGGGCATCAGCGCAAATGGTTCGGACCAACGATTCAGGAGCGACGAACCATAGCTTGGATCGAACACGAGGACTAACTTTTGATAGAAGCGGCGCACGACCCGATTGACGCCGCAGATGCTACCGATAACATTGACGCCAACACCAACACGGCACTGCGAGAAGATGCATTACGGAAGATTATTGAACTGGCACCGCTATATACATCCGTGGCGGCGGCTGGCGTAGGAACGAATCAAGCGCTGGGACTTGATTACACACCAGGTGCGTGGCGTGGATTAATGGTTCGCAATCCGGCTATCCGTGAGGCGGTGCGAGCTAGGCTAGGTTCAATCCCGAATGATGGCATTGTGGAGATTCAAGGCGTTACAGCCGGCGAACAATTGCCAGATGCCAAGGCTGTACTAGAACGATCCATAGCTAGGTTCAATGCACTGCGCGACTCGATGACACGGCGGCGGAATCAATTTATACGCTTCCCGAATCGCCCGATAGGTATAGCGTTTGCTGCTGACAATCACATCGGCGGTGAGGGTGTTGACTACGAGCGCATGTTTGCAGAAGCGGAGTTGATTGCCGACACTGACAATCTTTACGCTATCAATGTGGGTGATTTGGTTGATAATTTTATCGTGAGCAAGTTGCTATCGCTGCGATTGTTTACGAGCACCACAATCCCAGAGGAATGGGCGCTAGCCAAATTGTATCTGGAAATCATCGGGCCGAAGCTCTTGGCTGTGATCGGAGGGAACCATGATCAATGGACGTCGGCAATGAGTGGTGTTGATCAGCTGCGCAACGCACTGTCGAGCATTCGTCCCGATGTGCTCTACCACACTGACGAGTTGCTTGTGAATATCGAAGTCGGCCCGCTTGTTATACCGGCACGGATTCGGCACAAGTGGCAATACCACAGCGTGCTCAATCCTACGCATGGCATAGAGCGTGCATTCGAGCGAGATCAGGCAAAGCCGTTTCGCTTGGGCGTGGGTGCGCATACGCACGTCAGTGGATTGTCTCGTCAATTCAATGCAGGTGGCGACACGGGGCTGGCTGTGATTTGTGGAGCGTACAAGGTTTACGATCAATTTGCCACCAAGATCGGTTTTGCGGAGGCAAACAAAAGCACAGCCGTCACGGTGATCTTTCATCCTGAGCATGGCATGACCGGATATGATAGCTTAGAGTTGGCGATTGAGAAGTTGGAACAGTATAACGCTGATTACAAGGCGAGATCTTGACATATTGAAAGCATTACTCGTTGCGCCACGAACCGATCTGACATATGCCGATGCTGAAGTGCAGGAGGTGCTGCGCAGCGGATTAAAAGTCACACCATTAATCGGCACAGTCAATTACCGCAACTTCGCACATGAATTGGCGGCACCTTTTTATGACATCCTGTGGCTATGTACTCACGGCACCGATGAAGGCATTTGGCTCAGTGATGGCGCAATATCAGCATCATTGCTCACGCCGCTAGTCCGTGACCGATTCCGGCTTATCGTGCTCAATACATGCACGAGCATTGGCGTAGCGCAGATGCTACAAAATGAATCATCGTCAGACATCATTGCAACCATCATCGAAGTGCCTGATCGAGATGCATTCCAAACCGGCGCACTACTGGCGAGGCAGTTGGCAGAACACGCAATATCGGACGTGCCTAGAAAGTTTTTTTGAGCTATGAAGCATACATCGCGGGGACACACATGGATATTGATGATTTCGCTAAGCTTGTTCGACTCTTGGATTACATCATTATTATGCTAGTGGCTACCTTCCGTGCAGCGCATAACTGGACACGCTCATCAGTGCTGGTATCGATGCTTCATTTATTTATAGCACTCATTATGTTGGCGTTTTTTCAGAGCGTTATTTTTCGGCAGGAGTGGTTTATTTTATACGTGATTACTCCGATGCTGACTGCCTTGGCGATCATGGCTGCTATCTACATGATTAGACAGGTACGGAATCGAAAATGAGTGGGTGGTTTTTTGTATTGTCGTTGATGTTTTCATTGCTGCTATTTGTTGTCTTTGTCATTAGTATACGGCGTGGTTGGATTCCGAACACAGCCAGTACAGCAATGGAAATTCAGGAATTGAAAAAGCAAGTCGCATGGCTGCGTGATGAACGGAATACTTTGCTGATTGAAGTGAATCAGGCGAAGCGGGAAATAGAGGAACTGCGACAGGATAGAGCGAGATTAGAACAAGAGATCAACACGCTACGCAAACAGGTCAATCATGTGTCAGAGGTGACTGTCCTCGGTATTTGGAGCGGCGACAATCTTGACACAATGGCAGAGCGAGACGCTATTTATGATGCCGGATTTGAGTACAGAACATTGATTGGCGACGCAGCTACGAAGGCGAATATCCTTCGGGAATTGCGGCAAGGGAATATCACCGTAATCGAGATTGGAGCGCATGGTGATGCCGATGCCATATTTATCGAAAAGCAAGAACTGACAGGCGGTTGGTGGCAGCGAGCGTTGAAAAATCGGGGCGTTCGTGTGGCTGTCATATTGGCGTGCTTCAGTGATGAAAGCGTAGCAGACGCAATGAAGCGTGCCGGCGTACAACACGTTGTGGCGGTGAGCGGCGAGATCGAAGATAATGCAGCCATTGAATTTGCGCAAGAGTTTTACAAGTTGTTTGCGGCAGGGTTGCCGGTACAGCAGGCGGTAGATGAAGCGAAGTTGGCACTGGATTACAAGCAAGCTGAAAAATTAGTATTGAGATAGGAGAATCGAAGATGAGTGAGGTTAAAGTTCCAGGTATTGTATATTCGTTGATTCTGGCCGTCGCGACTTGGGCAACTACGTATTTCGCTACAGGCAATCCTGGTGGCGAATACGTGTGGGCACCGATTCTATTGGCGACAATTCCAACGTTGTTAAAGTTTATCGTTGTAGCGGCAAGCCCCAGCGAGCCCGCAGCGGCAAGCCGTGGCTTTGGTGACGCACCGGCGCAACGCAGCAGGATCAGTAAGCTGTTGTTGGGCTAACATGCTGACGCTCAGGATCGCAGCAGCCATCATCGCTACGATCCTGTTCGTGTCGTGGCTGTGGCTGAAAGGCGAGGAACGATGACCGCATTATTGTGGATTGGCGTTGGCGTGGTGGTGACATTGATCGTGGCGGCTATCATGGCAAGAAAAGCGCTATGCGCACTGATCGATGAGTTCATGAATGGGGCTGGGTTTAATTGACTACGAATTACAATATCACCTGCGATATCGTTACCAATCAAGGTCGTGAGGATGATCGCACGATTCGATTGATGGTGAGGCAGCGATGAAAACCACAGGCTACATCAAGCCACAGCCACACACGCAAGCGCTGTGGGATGAGCTCAGGCAGGCTAAGGCAGCGAAGGATTATGTCAAGGTGGGCAAGCTGAGTGCCGACATTCGGACTGCGACGATTAGAGGGTCGGAGGATGGCGATGAAAACGACTAGAGATTCACTGCCCTACCCGCTACGGCTGTGTGTTGAGATGATGCACTTTGCCATTTTTGCGCCTAAGACACAGGATAAAACAGCAAGTCAACTACCAACGGCTAAAGCACGTTGGCTTGTCGCTAGCGCGCCGTCCTTCGGACGGGCAACCGCAACGTTCGGCTGGTTGACAAAGACAGCCCTACTCAAAGAGTTAGTCGCTGCAATTGTTCTTTTAGTTCGACTCGGTAGTTAATTACTTCAGGTGATGGCTTTCTTGGATCGCCATAGTTGTTCATTGTTGATGCTAATTCAATGATCAATTCAGCCTGAGCTTTCTTTTCGATAAGGTATGGCAACAGGATATGGCAAAGATCAACAAGTGGTCTGCCGCAGACACACCAATACCAAATTGGGTTACCTTTGCTGGTTTTTCGTTTCAATTGGTTGACGCTACCTACCCCTGTGGCACTATGGCATTTTTCAATGACTGGCTTACTTGCCATTGCTACCGTAAGATTATAGCTAAACCAATTGACAGCCTTGCCTTTATTGCTCTTAACATGGCGAATACTAAAACCGCCTTCTCCATCGATAATACCGGCAATATAGGCTGTATCAATGATGCTAAGGTTCATCATTTTACACTGTCTCTTTCCGCCTTTTCGCGAATAGCCATTTCGATTATTGCAGCCTTTGACACACCGTTCTTTTTTGCCATTTTTGATAATAGCTCATTGGCGCGATCTGTCAATCGAATAGAAGTTGGTTTTGCCCGTGCGGGCTTGTCAATGCTCATGTAGTTAATTGTGTACCGAATTGACTACATTGTCAAATTAATCGGGGGGCTTGGAATGATTTCCCGCTTGAGTACAAGCGGCTTCGTTTCCTCCCACTGTTGAAACGAGTGGGCTTCCACTCAGGAGACTATCGTGATGACGGGTGGATGGTATCAGGTGGCGGAAGATGGTAGCGATGACAAACAATGAGAATCCCACCATCAACCACAGCGAGGCGATACAGTTGGCGGCGATGAAGGCGTCTGAGTCGAATCTTGCTAGATGCTATTTGGATCTCGTCGATCTCATCAGTAGAAGCAAGTGCGCAGTAGGCACGACTGATAACGGCGATGGCACGTATACGCACCGAATTGACTTTAGGCAGAAGATGGTGGGCGATGGCAGCAATTAACTATTTTGGCATTGATAGAACAGGCTATGGCACACCACCATACAAGGGGCATCCAGAAGTGTCGGACTATTTGAATCTGAAGTATCCAAGCGGAACATTCTCCATCGGCGATCCTAAATTTCTTGGACGCTATTCTGCCAAATGGGCAGAACAGGAGCAACCAACTATGTCACTCTACGAAGTCTACATCGTCAACCTCACCACACTCGACACGCTGTCTGAGCTAGTTGTTGCCGACAGTGAAGCCAAAGCGCATGTCAAGGCGTTTAGCGCTGCGGGGCTAGGTGGCACAAGTGTGGATGACTATCATTTTATTTGCAAGCGTGTGGGCGATGTGCCGAGCAGGGACGAATAATGACAACACCACAGGACATAGCAAGACGTTGGCACCGGCGCAACTTCGAGCAGAGCGGTGACACCATATTGTACTGCAATGGGTTACACAGTGGCGACGTGTGTGAGTACGAGACATTGACATTGGCAGAACTTAATGAACTACTGAACAACAGTAATGCGTTGGTGGAACTAGCGAAGCTTAAGGGCGTTAGGCATTTCGTGCCGGGTGGGGATGAGTAATGGATGGACAATGGGAAGTTGTGTATGCATCAATAGACGTGGAAGATAAGTTCACCCTGTTCGATGCCAACGATCCGTACTATTACAGAACATTTGATTCAATAGATGAATACGTTGCATTCCTACAAAACTTACTTGATGCGGGCAATAAGTTTTTTGAGACAGACTGCCAAATAACGAAAGGCAAATCATGAATCGCAGAGACTTCTTTAAGAAAATCGCAGGCGTTGCAAGCGCTGCCCTCGTTGGTGGCGTGGCGAGTAAGGCGGCGGTGCCATCGTTGGCTGATGGTGGGCTTACGGTTGAGATCAGTAATAGTTTGCCGCCTAGCTTGGATCTGTATGATCTCGGCGTGTCATCGATGACAGTTGAATGGGCAGGCACTCCACTGCGCAAGATGGTGACAGTTGAACAACTCGTCGATCAGTCCACCCTTGCTGCTTATTCGTATGCAGCAATTGGTGAAGATGAAGTGACTTTCTTTGATGGCGATACTGAAGAATGGACGAATCGATGGATATGACGCTTTATACTGGCGATATGGGTGACAGTCAAAGAATCAACGTTGTATGGTCTGACGAGAACAATGTGCATCGCACAACTATCATTGATATCGAGATACGCAATCAAGACAAGCCACGAACATTAGACATCATTGTCAATGGTGTGGTTGTGGCAACGACGAACAGTAGGCGGCGATGAGCCACCAATATAAAGACGGTGACCACATACCAACCGAAGTGCTAGCGGCGCGACCTGATGAACTCTCTCATGCTGTGACTGACGGCAAGGAAGCGGTATCGCGTGAGTTTACAATGCGCATACCGGCAGAACGGGATCGGGACGCTGATCTAGTACTGCATGAGGCGGCGAAGCGGTTGCGGGAGTTGGAAGCGGAGATTGCGGGATTGACTGAATAGATTATGGCAAAAGCGGAATACTCAAACGAAGTGAAAGCATCCGTGATGGCGGCCCTGCTTGAGGGACAATCTGTTTCCGCTGTTGCCAAGCAATACAAAATCCCGAAGGGCACGGTATCGGGATGGAAGCAGAAAGCTTTTTTGGGGGCAGATATTAAGTCATCCGATCCGGTCGCGACCCAAAAAAGAGAAGAGATTGGCGATCTTCTTTTGGACTACCTGCGAACCATGTTGTGTACACTCAAGGTACAGGCAGAACATTTTGGGGACAAGAGTTGGCTAAAGAACCAGGGCGCAAATGAGCTTGCAGTATTACACGGGGTATCAACCGATAAGACAATTCGACTTCTCGAAGCGCTCTCCCCAAACGAAGAGTAGTAAAAGTAACGCAAGCGTACCTTTAACCTTTCGTGAGTTCATAGCACTTGTCAATCCTAAGTACCGGTTTTACAGGCACCTTGAAAAATTAATCGCAGTTTTGCAGCGTGTGGCAGATGGTGAGCTAAAACGGCTCATGGTATTCATGCCACCACGTCATGGCAAGTGCATGGCGCAGGGTAGTCCTGTTCTACTGGCTGATGGGCGCATGGTTTCAATTGAAAATGTGTGCCCCTCCGACATGGTAATATCTCTAGATTCGTGTTATAATAAAACAGTGTCAACTGTTCTATCTACAACAGAAAATGGAGAAAAACCAGTGCTGAAAATTACTTTACAATCAGGGCGATATATCGTCTGCACAGAGAATCATCCATTGCTTACCGTTCTTGGATGGCGGGAAGCTGGCGGATTGAAGATTGGCGATAGTATTGCAGCCTTGCGACAGTTGCCTATGCCAGAAGGGGAACCGTTACCATTTGGGTTTGCCGCGTTGATGGGTTACATCACGGGTGATGGTTCATATGCAAAGGGTAATCCAAT
The DNA here is from genome assembly GCA_964652185.1 of uncultured Candidatus Peribacteria bacterium. GTDB lineage: Bacteria > Patescibacteriota > Gracilibacteria > Peribacterales > Peribacteraceae > DALYDP01. Next base: position 28,750 of record CAZZDD010000005.1, read on the forward strand.
CGTTACAGCATCGGAGCAGGAGACGGTGGAGCATTTGCAAAGAATTGCTGATGCGCATGGGTGGAAGCTAACCAGGGATGGCAAGTATGGTTATCACATCCGCAAGGCGAATCACGGAAGGCATGATGGTTCGTCTGCAACTGAGCGATTACGTACCTATATGACACCGGCCAAATCAGGACAAAAGCGTGTGCCTGAGTGCATGTTTCAAGCTAACCGTGATGATTTATGTGCGTTCTTGGCGGCTTACTTCAATTGCGATGGAACAGTAAATGGCAAGCGGGAAGGTGTTGCTGAGTACTATTCGACCAGCGAAGGATTACTGAGAGATGTTCAGCACTTACTCATGAGACTTGGTGTCTATAGCACGTTGCGGTTAAAGAAGGGCCGGTACAAAGGCGATGTGCATATTAGCTGGCGTCTTATTGTGAGTGGTCAAGACTTAGTGACGATGGGTGATGCGCTGCCGGTCATCGGTGTTCGTGGGCGAAAGTTGAGAGAAGTCGTAGAAAAGTGTAGGGGCAAGGTTCATTACCCAGAATACGAATCTATTCCACCAGGCTGGCAAGATTTACGAACTACAAGAGGCAAGAAGGGTGGAGGATTACGAAAAGCGCTAGGCTTGCGAATTGACAAGACCTACAAGCGAGGCACGGCACGGCATCTTGTAAAATCCGTTGCTGACTTCGAGAATAACGAAACGCTGCATCGTGTATGCAGTCCTGATGTTATGTGGGAACGAATTGTCAATATCGAATCATTAGGCGATTTGCCAACTTACGATATTGAGGTTAAAGATACGCATAATTTCGTAGTGGATAGCACGATTGTTCACAATAGCGAAACGGTAAGTCGCCTATTTACTGCTTACTATTTGTACCGGCATCCTGAGCGATGGGTTGGCATTAACTCATATGCGGATGCACTCGCCACCACTTTAAGTCGTAACGCTAGAGAGAACTATCAGTCTATTGGCGGCAATCTCAATCCATCGGCGGCCAGTATGCACCACTGGGAGACAGATGGTGGCGGTGGATTGTGGGCGGCGGGGGTGGGTGGTCCTATCACCGGCAAAGGTTTTCATCTTGGGGTTATTGACGATCCTGTAAAGAATGCCGAAGAGGCAAGTAGCATAACGATTCGTCAAAGACATGTCGAATGGTACAAATCCACCTTTTCAACTCGTGAAGAGCCGGATGCTGCAATTGTTGTTGTTCAAACTAGATGGAACGATGCCGATCTAAGCGGTTGGCTTTTGTCTGAAGAAACCACCGAGGATGAAGAGGATGACGATCTAGCCGAGCACTGGCACATTGTTTCGATGCCAGCCATCAAGGAACACACGGAAAAGAAATTTCCCAACACCTGCACAGTGGAAGGAGATGATAGACAGATCGGTGAACCGCTATGCAAGGAGCGATACGATGCTGATAAGTTACAGCGCATCAAGCGTCGTGTTGGCACCTATTACTGGAACGCATTGTACAGGCAAGATCCAGCACCTGATGAGGGCGATATTTTTAAGCGGCATTGGTGGCGATACTGGAAGCCAAAGGGCATAAAATTGCCACCTGTTTTAATTCAACTTGTCGATGGTTCGTTTATTGAGATTGAGGCAGCGGATCTGCCAGATCAGTTTGACGAAGAGATTCAGTCATGGGATTGCGCATTCAAGGACACGAAGACCAGTGATTTTGTAGCGGGGCAAGTGTGGGCTAGAAATGACGCAGATCGCTATCTGCTAGACTACTATAAAGATCGAGCAAGTATTATCGGCACGATGGCAGAGATTGAACGGTTTTCTGGGAAATGGCCACAATCGCACGCCAAGTTGGTAGAAGACAAAGCGAACGGACCAGCGGTGATTCAGCTTTTATCAAGCAAGGTGTACGGGTTGATCGCAGTAGATCCCAAAGGTGGGAAAATTGCGAGAGCACACGCCTCGTCCCCTGTGGTTGAGTCAGGAAACGTATATTTACCACATCCATTAATACATAAATGGGTTAATGGATTTATCGATACGTGTGCAGGTTTTCCCAATGTGGCAAATGACGACGATGTTGATTCGTTTACGCAAGCAATGATTCGGTGGCAAGGGTTTACACCGTCAATGCCACTCATTCAAGGCAAAGCAAAGGTAAGGTAACAATGGGATTCTTTGACTACATCCGGCGCTTTGTCCCGCCAACAAAACCACAGGTGCCACGGGTTGACGTGTCTCAATTGCGGGCGCTCCCTGGTGGCCGTGCGTCGCTAGATACGTCCGAGACACTGTCGTTTAGCTCGTGGCTCGTTGTGCCGCCTGACAACTACGAATCGAACTGGCAACTGCTCAACCTGAGCAGTAAGGACTTCGATCAGGTGTCGCCGGCAAAGCTACTTGAAGTGCTTGCAGATCTGTCGCCGGAAGTCAGCCGTGCGCTGTGGGACTTCCTACGCATGGTGAATCCTGGCTATACACCAAAGGCGTTGCGACCTGGCACCACAGAACAAGACGACGTTGCACAGGCGGCACTGACGGCATTCATTGATCAGATGAGTGACTATCACGGCACATTCGACATTGTGATTGGACGTATCTTCATTGGCGCATTCCTACGTGGGGCACTGTGCGCAGAGCTTGTGCTCGACAAGCGTGGTCGGATGCCGCTAGACATTGCGACGCCCGATCCTGCTTCGGTGCGATTCCGTAAGCGAACAGATCCCGAACGTGGCGAGGTGTGGCAGGCCGGACAGTGGCAAGCGCGAAGGTTTGAGCCGCTAGACATTCCAACCTTCCGCTATGTGCCGGTAGATCCATTACCTGGGTCACCATATGGCAGACCGATTGCAGCGCCGGCGTTATTCACATCGTTGTTCCTGCTCGGCATGATGCACGATTTGCGGCGGGTGATTCAGCAGCAAGGATATCCACGGCTGGACCTTGAGATTGATTCCGAGCAAGTGTTAAAGGATATGCCGTATCTCGCTAGTGATACGACAGCATTCAACACGTTCGTTGGCAATCTAGTTGATCAGGTGGCAACCGTCTACAGCGCATTGCAACCCGACGACGCCTATATCCACACGAGCAACATCAAGGTGAATCGTCCAGTCGGCGCATCGGGCAACGGCAACCTCGCCGGCATTGACGCTGTGATTGTAGCGCTGGAACGAATGTGTGTGCGTGCGTTAAAAACGATGCCGTTGATGATGGGCATTACCGACAACGTTGGCGACGTGCAGAGCAATAGACAATGGGAGATCCACGTTGCCGGCATCAAGTCAATCCAACATTACGCCGAAACCATGCTTGAACGGTTATTCGGCTTGGCGCTACAAGCGCAAGGTATACAGGCTGACGTGCAGTTTCGGTTCGCTGAGATCCGAGACGCTGAGCGGATGCGTGATGCTCAGGCAGAGGCAATGGAGATCGCCAACGCCATTAGCAAGCGCGATCAAGGCTGGCAGACGCAAGACGAATCAAGCGAGCAGATCACTGGTTCAGCTGCGGTCGCTGATGCACCAAGTACACAGACGGCAGGGCCGGCGGTTGTCAATGGTTCCACGGATGGGATGCAGTTGAATAGCGCAGCAATGGCGCAGATTCGCATGGCGCAAAAGACAGTGCAAGAAGCGATTGAAACAGTAAGGCTGAATGGCTACCATGCAAATTAATTGGCAAAAAGGAATGATGGGTGACGCCTTGGCAAACAGGCTGACAGCCATTCGTGAACTAGTGCAATCACTGCCGCAGAATGATGCAATGCAAGAGATTGCATCGGCAAGGCAGCACGGGTGGACGATTGAAACGCAAGTCGTAGATGAGCAAATTGTCGTGGAGGCAATAGAGCCACCTAATTATGAATGCGCCATGATGGGGCACGATTGGGAAGCGGCGATCTCTGATGACGATGACATCACCGCACACTGCACACGGTGCGAATTGACTTTGCCGATCCTAGATCGGCAATCCTATACTGAGATATTTTATTCATGACACAAGTCGATTGGGGTATCGAAAAAGGCTTATACGAATTGCAGCGTGGATTGAATGCGCTTACATCCACACGGCAAACTGTGCATGAAAAGTTAGCCACAGCTAAGGCGAGGCTTGATGAAGAATGGCAAGCTGAACTATTGCCGGTGATGCAGGATCTATACTGGCATCCATTCCGCAATGGTATTGACGAAGCGCCAGAAGATGAGGAAGAGTTACGGGCGTGGTTCAAACGTAAGTATGACGACGATGCCGCCATCATTGCATTGCTGCTACTGCTACAGCGCTACCAACGGCGTGCTTACAATCTCGGCGGACAGATTGCGCTGGACTTCCTCGGACTTGATGAGACGTTCGAGTTGACCAATGCCGACATCATTACAAGGCTTGACGCATTTGCCGAAGAATTGACGCAACAGGGCACCGAATACAGCCTGATTGACACCACGATAGAAAATCTCGTGGAGGATCTCAAGAAGGCACGGTTAGTGGAGGGCAGCACACTGCTTGCGATGTCAGCGTATATTGCGCTGCGAGCACAGCAACGAACCGTGATGATTGAACGCAGCGAACGCCCCAGGCAGGTGGCTGCGGCACAGGACGAAACATACGGGCGCAATGGTCTAAAAAAGAAAATGTATGACGTAATGGGCATTGGATGCCCCAAGACTTGCGCTCCGTGGCATGGCGTGGTTATGGATGTGGGGGCGTATCCGTATCTCATTCCACAACATCCGAATTGTGACTGTGGTTGGAGCGCCGTTCGTTACAACGGACAAACGGTAGGAATGCCACCCGTCGTCGTGTACGTGCCTGATCTGCCTGACTGGGAACCGCCGGCAAGTATTTGGACAGGAGCGTAATCGATGGTAGACACAGAAGACAAACTGATGACGCTATTGGTAAGTAAACTCAACGAGTTATCGAATCGATCATGGCGTCGCCATAACGATTGGGACGTAATGATGGTGTGGGATACCCCAGGAGGAACAAACGGCTATATCTATAATGTCAGGCTGATGGCTCTCGATGGCGACATTGACAAATATGCAAGAGGCATCATTGCCGATATGGAATCGAAGTTCTCGTTAGACTCTCGCCAAACGCATAAATTAGATCCTCGGCAATCCAAGCCGTTGTAGGAGACAATCATTTAATGTCGATGCAGCAGTTCAACTGTGAATCTATAATCCAAGGCATCGCGGGACCAGATCGAATCGCCAACATCACTGTCACCGAACTGCAACGCGTCGAACGCCAATTGATACCATTACTGAATACCGTGCGGTTGATGCAAGGCAAGCAGCCAATCATCGTGCCGAATGAACGAGGGGTGAAGGTGAATGACAGAAACGCAAAATAAAGGGTACGCCATTGTAAAAATTAATGCAGCAATCATTGAAAACTTGATTGCCAGTGGTTCACTATCAGTTGATGGTTTGTCCAATCCGTCAACTGCCAAGGTCCAACGAATGTGGCTGCGGGATAGCATTTCTCCAAGTGGTGAGGTACATGTCGTTATCGAGGGCAGTGGCTTACACCATGTGTATTTGGGTGGCGAAATACCGTGCGCTAAACTTTCTGTGGTAGATAAGGTAAAACCGCCGAGCGTATACGATGAACTCATTACTGAACTTCGACACTTCATAAGGCATGGCGAATATTTCTTCGATGATGGGTATATTTGTGTGAAGCGAGAAATAATGGAACATCGCCATGTGTTCAGGTACGATATTAGCGATATCCACACGCAAGATGATATTCATGCATACGCCGGAAGAATTGCGACCAAGTGTCATGATGAGCGAGATGAGATCGTAAAGCAGTGGATAAACAACAGAATGAAATCGTAAGAAAAAAGTAATTCACTATTGACAAAAAATTTAGCTTGTGTTAAACTTAGATTCAGTCTAAACAAGAGGGCGATTGCAACAAGTTGCTGGACTGTTCTACGCTAGCGCTGGTGAGGCTTCTAAGAAAACAGATGGAATGAGTTGCGCGAACTAGTCTCCATCAATAGTGCCACTTGTTTGGATAGGGCGAAGTTCGTTGGACAATTGAGAAAGGGCTTGCGCAAGCCTGAAGTGGTTTGAATCCACAATCGCCCTTTATAACTAAATACTAGCTCCACTTGAGCATACTCAACTGCGGCTGCTTTCGGATTAAGTTCCGAGAGCAGTCGCTTTTTTTGTTGTCCTGGAACCAGAACAAATGTCTGATGACCTGATTTTTCAATATCCCGCCAAGGTCCTGAAGGTTGGCAAGCGTGCCCGCGATGGGCTGCTTGAACTAGCCAAGAGTAGCGGCGCTTACGATGCGGAAATCTTCGAGGAACGCGCACCGTTCTTCTGGTCGGCTGAGATTAGCAACAATCAGATCGACGCCTATTACACCCACATGATGGACAGCACCTTGGCGAACTTTGCCGAGGACAGCCGAATGGGTGTGGGCTTCCTTAACAGCCACAGACACAACGAGCTTCCGTTCGGGCGCAGCCTTGATGCTCGTGTGGAGGAAGACGGCACGCGTAAGCGGGTGCTAACTGACTTCTTCACGTTGCCTGGACTGAATCTGAATGGCATTACCACGGATGACTTTATCGCTGGCGTGCGGTCAGGCATTGTGTCCGACGTAAGCGTTGGATTCCACGGTGGCAAATGGTTTTGCGACGTTTGCGGCGGCAACTATCGCGACTATCACGCTTGCCAACACATGGCCGGCATGGATATCGAGACCAAGGATGGGTATGTCACTGTGACAGTCGGCATCGATGGTGCACGGCTATCTGAGGTATCAGCTGTCTATGATGGCGCAACACCCGACGCCACGATCCTCAAGGCACAACGCATGGCGGAAGCCGGCGAACTAGATCCCAAAATGAGAACAACGTTGGAGGCACGCTACCGAATGCGGTTGCCTGAAACGAGAAGTTTTGCAGGCGTCGATATGCCACAGCGCAACGACACCAACGCACAGATCCAAGGAGAAACAATGGATTTTGAGAAGGTTGTAAATGATGTTCGTGGGGCGCTGGGCATTGGTAAAGACGCCGATGTGATCAGTGCTGTGACCGCCATTGCGGAGCAGGCACAGAAGCTGCGCAGTGTCGAGGAAGATCGCAACGCTGTGGCTACCAAGTTGGAAGCCGAGCAGACACGAGCTAATGAACTCAGCGCCAAGGTTGCCGAGCTTGAGCCACAAGCTGCTGATGGCCGTGCTTATCGCACTGACTTGATTGCCGATGCGATTGCAGAAGGTGTCCGTGCTCGTGGCGAGGACTTCGATGTGGAGACCTATCGCGGTGTGTTGGAGAGTGCGCCGATTGCCGTTATCAAGCGCATGAAGGCTGACTGGCAAGCCGTGGGTGATAGTCAGTTCGTTGGTGGGCGCAAAACCACGGACGAAGGCGAACAGGCACCTGGCAAGAAGAGTGAACGCAAACCGGTCATTAGCCAATCGGCATACAAGGTATAGGTGAGGCGATGAAACGAACTGTTCTTGCGGCTATAGTCGCATCGGTAGTTGTGGCATCGGTAGCATTTTTGCCGGTGCTGGCACAGATCAGCAACTTTGACAACATTGTTGTATCCAACGACATGGTGGTCGGTGACGATCTAACGGTAACGGGTTTAACTCGGAATGTTAAGTCGACGGCTATCACGGTTAGCAACGGTAGTACCGTGACACCGGTTGGCAGCTATCAGCCGCTGACTTCGGCTGCGAACACTGGCACATCTGCCATCACTGTTTTGTCAGCCGGTACGGTGGTCTACTTTGTCAATACGGCAAACACGACAATCACTTTTACCGACACAGGGACATTGAAATTGAGCGGCAATGCCGCCTTGGGCCAGTACGATTCGCTGATTTTGTTGAGCGATGGCACCAACTGGATCGAAGTAAGTGAAACCAATAACTAGGAGATAGAGAAGATGGCAGATGCACGAAACACAGTGGATTTTGAGGACATTAGCGTTGAACGCGTCACGTTCCTGATTGATGACAGCACCATTACCTACAGTGCGACCGCTGCGAACGGAAGCGCCTCGGTGGGGTTGGCTGTTGCGCTATCCACGCACAAGACAATCGAACTCGTTGGCGATGGCGAAGAAGTACTCGGCAAGTTAATCAGCGTTGAGTCGGACGGCAAGGCCGTTGTGCAAACTGGTGGCTACATGGAGCTTCCAGGCGGCACGGGTGCGGCGCTTACCCCCGGCAAAAAGATCGTTGGCGATTTGCTCAGCTCTGCTGAAGGCTACATCCGCGAAGTGGCCACGGCAACCGCTGCCGAGTTGGGTGTTGCTCGCGGCATGATTATCGATGCGGGAACCACCACAGCAGTCGTGGTCCGACTGTAATAGGAGATTAGAGACAATGGCTATTGAGATTAAAAGCTTGGGCACCGGCGAACTGTGGGAGCAATTCCGCGAGAAACCGCTTGATATGTATGCTAGCGTTGCTGCTCGCATGAAAGAAGCCAAGATCGAAGACGCGCCTACCATGACTCGCGTTCTTGAAGAGCTGAGTCCTAGCGAACCTGGCGACAAGCTCGATGCCTTTGAGCGCATGTTGCAGCACGTAGGTATTCGCACCCGCTCCAATCCAGAACAAGGGTATTGGGCAAGCAACGCAGGCATGTTTGCTACCAATCCGGGCACCCGCGCCTTGCTTACCGAGTTCTTTGCACGCAATTGGCGCAAGGCTTCGCACAGCATCGCCGAACAGCGTGCGGTTCACCTGAGCAATGACGGCATCGCCGGTTCTTGGGAACGCCCCTATGCCGACGCCATGCAGCCACGCTTGAGCCAACAGCTGGCACCGGCGATCCCGCTGTCAGAGTTGGTCAGTATGACCACGGCGATCAATGCTAGCGATTATCGCAGCATGTACTTGACGGTTGACTCTGAGAAGCTTCGCATGTACCGCGTTGGCGAGAGTGCAGAGATTCCTGTCACGAAAATCGTGGCAAGCGACCGCACTATCCGGCTCAAAAAATATGGGCGTGGCTTGTCTGCTTCCTACGAAGAATTGCGCCGTATGCGTGTGGATAAGCTCGCCTACTTCATCCAATTGATGGCTGTGCAGTCCGAGATCGACAAGGTTGCAGCCGTGCTTGATGTGCTTGTGAATGGCGACGGCGCTGGCGGTGGTGCACCTGACGTGCTGAATCTGACTACGCTCGATAGTGCTGCTACCGCTGGAACACTATCGCTCAAGGGTTGGTTGGCATTCAAAATGAAGTTTGCTGAACCGTATACGGTCACAACTGCCTTGATGCAAGAAGCGGTAGCGCTTCAGTTGGCGTTGCTGAACACCGGTTCGGCCAACGTACCTTTGGTTGCTGCGAATCTGGCGAATCTCGGAACCGGTGCCATGCCGATCAATACCTTCGCTGATATGGTTCGTTATGGGTGGACATCCAACGCTCCTTCGCTGAAGATTGTCGGCTTTGACAATCGCAACGCAGTAGAGCGCGTTACCGAGATCGGCAGCGAGATCAGCGAAATGGAACGCTACGCTAGCAACCAAACGCAAACTGTCTATATGACAGAGGTGGAAGGTTACGCGCTAACCAACGTTGAGTCCGTCAAGATCCTCAACGTGAACGCGTAAGGAATCTGACTTATGGCTGAACTAATCAGGGTAATGCCAGCTAAACAGGATGATCGGGTAGCACTTTGGGAAGTCCACCCCGGTCATCCTGGTGGTGAAATCTTCATCACTGGCAATGGCAAGTCTTACCAAGTTGCACTAACGCCGATGGTTCGCTCGCGGCTTAATGACGGCAAGTTGATTCGTATGCAATCCGATGACGCCGTAGATGAGGTGGCACCCGTCGCCACTGATACGGATGAGGACAGCATCACGAATCTGACGGAACCATTTGAAGGCTACGACGCCATGACAGCAGCGCAGATTGTGGAAATGCTTGAGACGATGGCGGATGAAGAAAAATCCACCGTCGCCATCTACGAGTCAGCGAACAAGAACCGCTCAACCATTATGAAGGCATTGGCCTAATGGCTGTCACACTCACTGTTGACGATCTCAAATACCCAGACGGCGAAATGCTGCCCGTCATGTTTCCAGACAGCGACATTGATGACGTGCTGACGGCATGGCTGAACGCCGCGTCTGCATTAACAACGGACAACACGATAGCCGGTCACTACGTGTACTGGCGTGGCTATAGTGCCGTTGCCAATCGCATTGCCGCAACGCCATCAAGTGAGAGCACGGGGCAGGGATCACACTCTGTGAGTTGGAGTGACAGTCGAGTTAAGGCAATGGTAGATCGTGCCAACTATCACAAGGGCGAGTACGAACGGCTAACTGATGCAGAGCGTCTAGGTCAACCGCAAGCGTACTTCGGCAGGGTGCGCGCATGACCGAATCATTGTGGAACGCATGTGATGACTATCTTGCGGCGCAGATGCTAGCGACGCTGGGTGCAGCCGGCGACTACAACAATCTTTTGCTGACTAGCGTTCAGCAGTGGGCGCAATTCGATGTGCCGGACTTCGCCAAGCAGACATTGCCGTTCGGCGTGATCTCGTCTTATAGCGGGTTGTCTGTGCCGGCTGGACACAGTGGTACAGAATCGATACCGATGAAAAACACATACACCTTTGCGGCGATCTGTGTGGTCGAAGGCACGAAGGCGCAGGCGACAAAAGATGCCAAAACGCTAGTTTGGCGCATGGAAAAGCTATTCAAAACATTGCGTTTCCAAGGCGTTGAATCTGCCGATGGTAGCAAAGCATCACCTGTGATACGTGCTGACAATGGCGCAATGTTCCGTCCACAAGTGGCGCTGTGGGACAAGCCGACTGTTAAATCGGATAGCGTTTACGGTCTTGGAATTGTTGCTTTTGCAGTATCAGGAATCGCACTATGACCAGAGAATCACTCTTGCAATATATCGCAAAAAAACATGGCGAGGCGTTGGCGCAGGTTGGCTTGACGCCAAAAGACACGCCCGAATCATTGTTCTACATCTTGAATGATGCTATGCCGCTATCAAATGATGACAAGCGCAAGGCAGATGCAGATCGCCGTGTGGCAGCGCTCATCCATGATCGTGCTGACATGCTCGATATGGTAATCGAAGAATCAGAAGCAGAACAGCCCCCGGCTGTGGAAGATAACGAGGAATTCAATGTCAGCAACCTCTGAAGCCAATAGTTTAGAGTCATGGTTTGCCGTTGCGCCACAAGCGGCCAAAGGCACGGCGGCAACTACGCTGTACAAAGCCATTGCTACGGTCAGCAACCTTGCCCCAATTCTTGAGCGGCGTGACAACCGCGTTGAACATCCGGCGGCGTCCAGCGCGTGGCTACGCGCCAACGTGCGACCAGTCACCGGATACTTGGCGGGCGCTCGTGTGACCTTTGCCCTGCGTCCCAAATTTATCGTGCCCGTGCTTATGGGGCTTGGCTATGGATTGGCCACGTCAGACGAAACCACCTATTACGAGCATGTATTGACAATGGGTACCAACGCCAACCACAAGTGGCTCACCTGCGCATGGAATGTTGCCGATACCGACGGCGCATTCATTACTCGTGGCGTGGACATGCGCTGTACATCATTGTCGATGGAAATTGGCACCGAAGAAATTCTTTGCACTGCTGAATTCCGAGGTTTAACGGTTGCGCCGATGAGCGGGTCACCAACCTACATCAATGAGCAAGCGGATGAGATTCTACCTACACTCGGCACGCGTACCACGATGACGGCTGGCAAATCGGGAAGCGCATACTCAGTTGTTGAGCGCATCCGAGGAATCACCGTCGCATGGACGAATGTTCTGCGTGAGGATGATAAAGCGGTGTTTGAGGCTGCACGCACTGCACTGCCACGAGAGAGCATTGATCTATCTATCGCTGTCAACGAGATGAATATCAGTGACGACGTGTACGAGGCGTTCAGTTATGGCAGCAGCGGCGGGTCAACTGTGGCTACTGCGCCAATCATCGGCGATGTCGACATTAAATTCGTGTCAGCGGACAACATCAGCGGCGCGCCTGTACCGTACATGGTGCAGATTGACACGCCAAGCGTTGAATGGGAGTGGGATGGTGGATCGGAAGCGTCAGGCAGTGACCTAATCACAGTGTCAGCAACGGCTTACGCCATTGCGAATGTCGGCACGCCATCCACGATTACCATTCACAATAATGTAGCGAGTTACTAGAAATTTCATGAGCTTACTTGAACAGTGGCGTAAAGAGGAACAGGCAACAATCAGTGTAACGGACGGTGAAACGGTGGAGGATTACCGTTTCACTTTTACCACGATGTCGGCGCTTCAAGATGCACAGCACAGCGCATTGCGGCAACAGTCGTTTGCGTTGATTGATGAACTATTTGGTCCCAACTGGACTACCGATCCAGTCAAGCGCGAAGAAGTCAACATTTACTTCAGTATCTTCATCAAGCACGCCGCCATCGTCGCGGCGTGCAAGTCGGTGCAGACACGGCAATACGCAGATGACGCTAGTGAGGAAGAGATTGCGGCGACTGAATGGAAGACCTGTGACTTCCCCGAAACGTGGAGAGATGCACGGCAGGTCGCGGAGAATATTCCTGCACACACGCTGAATTACCTATTTGAGACGGTGATTCTTGCCGGCAATCCGGCACGCTTGTTCGGCTTCGGACCCATCTCCGACGATGAAAAAAAAATGATTCGCATTCCCGCCGCACTGTCAGAGAACTCGCCAGAGCCATCGCCACAGCCGAAGAGGAAGCAAAAAGCGATAGTGACGACGACAAACGACCTCTAACGCCGGAAGAGTTGCGCAAGCGTGCCGCTGAACTTGAGGACGACGCACACGGCTTGTGTAACGAAATAAGCCTTGACATTTTTGCGACGTGGTATGCATTAGGCGGTTCACAGTCACCCCCCACGCTGTCTGAACTAATCACGCTGCCGGCCTGGCTACTTAAGGACGTACGCTACATCTTCGGCGAAATTGGCAGCGAACGAACCGTCATCAAGCGCAACAAGCCGAAGAAGGCAAAGACGAGGGCACGATGACCACCACACTCCAATTGCAGCGCAATAGCATCGCAGATGACCTCGACCAACTAATCAATCGCATATCGAATCCAGGCAATGCTCAAAAGCGCTCTATCGCTGACGCTGTTCGGCAGAGAGTGGCTGAGAATTTTACACGCCAAGGCTCAGCTAGCGGCGCATGGGCACCTTTGGCACCGTGGACAGTCAAGGACCGCCAACAAAAAGGCTATGCCGGCACACGACCAATCCTTGTACGCACGGGGCGCTATCGTGACACCCACACGAACCGGAGCAGTCCAAACCATTACGAAAGCATTCAATCCACAGGCAGCGGCTTTGTTGTTGAAACCGGCAGCAATGACTTTCGGGATACTTGGCTACAGCGAGGCACAGCACGCATACCAGGGCGTCCAGTCAATGATCTTGACGATGGGCAAGAGGCGAGGATCGCTGACGTGATCGAACTTGCGATCCGACAGATTGAGGCGAATCTTGGCTTGCGATAAACGTAGACCGCACCACCTGCTGCGCAATCCCAGCGCGATGCGGCCTACGGGGGAACACTAGTCTAAGTCGGGGATGAGGATGGGTTTAGGCGAAATGATTTGATCGCCTATCTCCGCCAAGTAGTCAGGTAGACGTTCGGGAAAGTTCAAAAGCGTGCAGATGTTGTCATTGTAGATCAGATTAAGCTTGTCCCAGTGCTCAGCGGCTTGCTCTGGTGTATCAAATGGATATTGTACCTTTACTCCATTCATGGACCAGCCTACATACCACTTGGTTTGATTTTTTGCTCTAGAAACACAACGATATCCACTATTGCTCTTTGAGGGTGCCTTAAAAACGTAGCGACTATCTAAATCCAGTGGTGAATGTACTGATTCTGAGAAATTGACATGGCGAATTGCATCTTTATCAAACTTTTTAATGGCAGCAGCGTCATACACCCTTGCTGCAAATTTTTCATCAGGGAAACTACCGAAATTTGCAGCAACACCATCAATCCTCATATGTACTGTATAGTTCCCATAGTGAAGATAGACGCCAGAATAAATAGACGATCCACCTCGGCGCGGACGCTTCTTAAACACTGGTTTGTCGGATGGGTCTTCGTTTGGAATATCGTTCAAGTTAGCAAATTCGCCAAAGTACTTGATGGCGGCCTCATTGTAAGCAATGGCAGCTTCCCGTTGTGTATCGAAATTGCCAAGGTTTATAGGTTGCCCATCAACATTGATGGCACCATACCAGAATCTAACCCTGCTATTCCACCACACTCCCTTATACTTACTGACTTTATTTTTGCGAACCGTGGTATTCATCATGTTTTGACTAGGTGTCACATCACGCAGGTTAGATCGGCAATTATTAAGTGGGTTTCTGTCAATATGATCTGTGTGTACACCATCTGGCGTGCCATTGACAACCCTATGCATAAAATGGTGACCAAGTATTCGACTGGCCCGTGCCCCACCAGATACATAGCCCATCGGCGTAGCGTGCCAGCTGCACTGAATCAACAATTCATAATCTTCATCGTCAACAAGTGCAAATTTGCCTTGTCCGTGCTTGCCGCCCAATGGAATTCGCTTAACCATTTAGTCACCTCCTGCAATCATGGGCACGTTGCGCAGTGCATCGCACATGGCAAAGCCGCTGTAGAACGCAACTTCTTCGACATCGACCAACGCACTAGTGAGCGCATCGTCAAAGCCATGCGGCAGCGTAATATTCAGTTGTTTAAGGAGATCGGTGACGGCAGCAAAAGTTTGACGGGAATTCATCGTGGCGAATTCGTAGGCGGATTGCGCAAGAGCGCTTGTGGGTGTTATAATACGACAAGCCATGACAGAAGTACCTTTCTGTTGGGGCTTGGCCGGTTGAGCGTTCGCAGCGTTCAGCCGGCTTTTACGCGTTATTTTTCCGCTACTGTAGAATCACTAATCAGCGGTGGAAACTCCAACGGTCGTTCACCTCGGCACCAATCGATCAGTCTCCGTACTAGCTCCGCAACGCTAATATCCAAGCGCTTTGATTCGGATTCCAACCAATCATATTGTGGCTCGGTAAACGTAATCATCCGTCGAAGCATCTTACTGTTTTTGTCCTTCTCGTGTTGTATATCAGTGATTGTAAGTAGTTACCTAAGTATAATCCTGATTACTCATTTTGTCAATAACCAATTTTCAAAACTGACTAAATTCAACGCTGCGTCAGCGGGTTTCGGCGTGGCTGCGTTTCGGCTGTGGGTATCTCAACCGGTGGCGATGGGGGTGGCGCTATGAGTTGCTCCAACAGTTCGTTGGTGCGCTTGGCTTCTTTTAGTCGCTCATCAACACCAAGCAACCACCACACGAAGCCCTTTAACAAGGCTAACACCATCAATACAAAGACGATGCCGACACCGGCTAATACTAACAGAGTTACGATTTGTTCGCCGTTCATGTTTTCACCTTTCGTTTTGGTTAGTTTGTTTCCTGCATTGTCTAGCCATTTATTCAGTTTGTCAACGGGAAATTTTGTTCTAGGAGTCCCCGATCTTGGCTGAGAGAAGCTTAGTATATTCGGTTCAAATAAATACCGGCAGCGCACGAAGTCAGGCTGCTCAGGTCCGTGCGACAATTGAGTCGCAACTACGGACAATCACAACTGGGCAGATAAATCTCGGCAATCTCAGCCTGTCCGGTTTTCAGGCCGCTGTCACCGATGCACAAGAGTTGCAACGGCAACTCGATCTAGCCGCCGATCAAGCTGAACGGTTAAATAGAGCGAATTCATCTGGTTCAGGTAGCCGGCGTTCACCGCTTGCAGGGAGCGACGTGAGCGCATTTGGCGCTGTCAAGGATATCGCGCAAACATTCGGCGTTGTCCTCGGTGCCCAGCAGATCGCGCGAGCGGCTATTGATTTGTCGAAGCTGGGCACCGAGGCCGCACGCGCCGGTAAATCATTTGAGATACTGGTTGGTGGTGCCGATAGAGCCGATGTAATTATTCGTGCCATTCAAAAAGGTTCAAACGAAACTGTCGATTCGCTAAGTGCGATCCGGATCGGAACGCAGGCCGCAGCGCTTGGGTTAGCCAACACTACCACCGAATTTGAAAGACTATCGCGTGCCGCCAGATTAGTTGTTCAAATTAGCCCGACCATCAATAGCGTACAGGATGCGCTCACGCAGCTGGCGTTATTCTCCTCCAATTTTCAGAGTTTTCAACGAGCCGACCAACTTGGATTGGGTGCAACGGAGGTTCGCGACAAAATCAAGGAACTCCAGGCTGCCGATGGGAATCTAGAGGACTCTCGTGCTAAGTTGCTGGCATCTCTAGATTTGATTGAACAGAAGTTCGGCGCAACGGCTAGTTCAGCCGAGGCGCAGGCAAGTGGGATCGAACGACTAGCTGTCGCTTGGAGGGAACTCCAGATCGCTATAGCCACGGCTGACACCGGTGCGTTGTCCGAGTTTTTCTCTATTGATAAGTTTGCCGAAAAAGCAGCCGGTACTTTTGCATCAGTAGCAGCGATGATCAATGGCGAATCAACCAACATTGAATTTGCCATGCAGCGTGTTGGAGACAGCATTGAACGTCTCAACAATCAACAGGAACGATTCTTTTTTCCTGCCAACAATACAGACAGTATTGCTGAGCTTTCCAAAAATCTTGAATTTTATAAAACAGTTGTTGATAACGTAAGGGCGGCCGTGGACGCTGGTGCCCCTGGTGCAGCCGCCTATGCCACATCGCTTGACGAGCTGTCTGGTGCTATTGCTGTATCCGGTGACATCAACGCCGAGCAAATCGCATCATTGCAGGTGCTAAACAACTGGTACGAAACGGTTGGTAAGTCCGCTATTGATGCAGCCAATGCAATTGACGAAGGCAATGCTGCGCAAGCCGCAGCCGAAGCACGCCAAGCGGCCATCCTTGAGCAGCAAGATCCGATTAACAAGTCCCTCTCCTCGCAAGCAGCCAAGACCATTGACACCGCCGGCATCGAAGCCACGTTGGCCACGCTCAAAGAGGCAAAGGCGCAAGTCGATCAGGCTATCACGGATCTAATCAACAGTGCGGTGACCGATCCCGATGAGATAGCGCTGCGCATCCAGCAGATCCAAGATCAGGCTGGGCAGCTATTTACCGACCTCGAAGAGAGCGCCAATAATTTCTCCTTTGCCGGCATTGACCAAGCGTTTGCGGGAATTTTTGAGAATCTCAATTTTCCAGAGATAGACTTTTTGCCGGGGCTTGAAAGCTTGCGCGATGAAGTCATGTCGCTGTACGAGACGATTAGCGAAAGCGGCTATGTCACCGAAGAGCAAGCTGCTTTGCTTGACTACTATTCGAGTGCGGCAAGTGCGGCGGCAGATTCCACATCGGGTGTGACGCAGGTTGTAGACGAGCTTGGCGGCGCGTTTATTGAGCAGAATCAGCTGGTTGGCGATCTGATAAGCCAATTGTATTTGACCGAGGCGGCATACAACGCAGGCCAAATATCGGCAGAGCAGTTTGCTGGACGCACCGCAGCATTAGGGGGGCAATTACTTGCCTATATTCAGCAAGTAGGCGGCGCAACCAGCGCTACCTACGCCTTGATTGCGGCACAGTCGGGAATGCGTGGCACATCGGGATTCATTACTGGCTTTGGGCAAGGCAGCGCAACGGGTTCTTATCTCAAGGCACAAGATGACGCACGTGCCCGCGAGCAAGCGAGACGAGACGCGGAGCGTGCCCGTAAGGAGGCAGAGAATGCGGCAAAAAAGGCAGCGCGTGAGGCTGAATCTGCTGCGAAGCGTGCGGCGAATGAGCTTGAGAAGGGCGCAAAGAAAGCACGTCAAGAGCTTGAATCTGCACTGAAGAATGTCCCCGGTTTGTTCAGCCGGTCGCAGGTGACACAAGGTCAGCTTGATCAAGCCAAGTCCGGCGTGCCGCAAAACTTTGCCGATGATTACATTAGACGCCTTGAGGATGAGGTGTTCAATGGCAACGATTGGCAGGACGTGTCTATTGATGAGGCGCGGTCATCGCTGCAAGCTCTTGGCGTGCAGGTGTCCAATGACAACAAGGTCGCGTTCCAGCAATTTGCCGAAGCGTGGGAAAGCGGATTGCTATTCTTCGACGCTGATAACGTTGCAAAATTTATCAATGCCGAGGCAGTACAGGCATCGCTCGATCTGCAAGAGAAGGCGCGCATCGGGCAAGAGAACATCATGAAGGCGTTCGGTGTCGCCATTGATGACGCTGCCGACGCTGCTGTATCAGGTATCAGTGCGGCAAGCGGTGGGGCGTCTGGTAGCTTTACTGATGGCGAATACACAGTGCCGGTGACGGCTGAACTAATCCCGATTCCAGACAAAGAGTTTGAGCCAGGCGGTGCGTTTGCGCCAGTCGTCAAGCCTGTGATTCAGCCACAGGTGCAAGGTCCGTTGCCGAAGTCAGCCTTCATGCCAACGCTTGGCGGCGTCAGTCCGGTCATTGATGTGGCCGCGATTCAAGGCGAACTAAACACGCTGGCAATTACGCCAACAATTGATACATCGGCAATCGACTTCGCAGCAGCAAAAGCAGAGATAGAGGCAGGCTTGTCTGTAACCGCCAAAGTTGTGGCGACAGGCTTTCAGGCACAAGCCTTTCTTGATGCAAATCTGATCAAAGAAACATTAACGCCGCATATTACAGCAACCATTGATGGTGTGGGATTTACGGTAGCGGGACTCACCGAGATCGATCAGGTTGGTGCTGCTATGTCCGAACGATTAAAATCATCCATCGCTTCAAACGTAGGAACAACCAAGTGGGACGATGACGGCATTGTTGCACCGATAGCCACAGGACTGGTTACTGCTATCAACACGCAAGTGCGTGGCACTTCATTTGAACCGGTGGGTGCTAGCGTTGCCGAATATCTCAAATCATCTATCGCCTCAAATGTAGCAACCACGCAATGGAGCGATGACGGCATTATTGCGCCGATTGCAGCAGGGCTTGTCACCGCCATCAATACACAAATTAGAGGCACGCAAGATGGGTTTAAGCGTGAAGGACAGGGCATAGCGTCGCTCGTGATGTATGGCATGTCTCAAGGTTGGCGAGAAGTCAACGCCGACGGCAGTGCTACCAATTCGTTGGCAACAGGGTTGCTGTCTGAGCTAAACAATCAACTATCTGCAAATCAAAACTTCTTTTTCGCAGCGGGGCAGACGCCGGCAAGTAACTTAATTGATGGTTACAAGAATTTCTTTGGTGGTGGTAGCGATCAAGCAGCAGAGCTAATTACGCCATTACTGTCTGCCATTGGAACCGGCATTCGTGCAAACATTGAGGGTTTCCGCCAACGTGGCGGCACGGTAGCGCGTGAAATGATCGGCGGATTCTCGGCGCAATTCAACAGTGAAGAGTTCAAAACGACACTGATCGCAGCGGGCGAAACGATGGCGTCATACCTAACAATCGGCATTCTTAGCGGCATCAATGGTGGGCAGTTGGTAGAGGCAATCGGCGCGCAGGTATTGGCGGATATTACAGCCACAGTGGAGGAGCCAACACCATAACATGGCGAGCATGAGCATTGGCGGCAACGCCTTCACAGATGAGCGCGAATTGTGCACATATGTGTTCAAGCGCTTCACGCAAACGGAAGTTAACGGTCTTGGCGAGGTGGTCAGCGGTGGCTATCCAGAGGTGACGATTACCTACAGTCAGCTAAGTGAAGATGACTTCTACTGGTGGGCGCATACGGTTTGCGCTGATCTTGCAAGCAAGACACACACGAGCGCCACGCTATTCACCGACCAAGGTGCAACGGCGAACTACACCAACGCAGTCGTGTTCTATCCGACGTACGACGGCATTAGCGGCGCGTGGTATCAAAACGTAGTGGTGAGGATTACCCAACTGGCATGAGCTACGTAAAATACCGAGTTTACATCGGACCACCATTCACACGACCGACATCACCCACGCATTGGGACTGGTCAACATTATCGCTTGATTCTGCCTACACGCCGTCGGCTGTGGCTACCACGTTGTCAGGGCAATTGCTTAGTGGTGCGTCAACGGCAAGCGTTGGTAGCACTGGCTCGTTTCCCAGCGCAGGCGGCTTTTGGGTCGGTGGCACGCGATGGTCGTACGTCCGCTACACTGGCAAAACAGGCACGACATTTACCGGCTGTACGTGGACGAATGACACCGAAGAGCAAATGACACACGCCAACGGGTCAACCGTTAAATTCTGGTACGACGTTGTGGAGAATAATGGGCAGCTATCATTCACGTATGACCTTGATAGCAATCTCGCAACCATGCAATGGTCTGCTGACATCGGCGGCGGCATAAGAATCCCACAGTCTGCCATTCGCAACAACCATCTGTGTTTAGTGCAAAGAGCCACATCCCCTACTGGCTCTTTTACCAACTATCTAATCGGATGGTTGGCGAGTCCTGATTTTAGTGAGGCAACCGCCTACAAGCGGCAATGGTCAGCGAAGATTGTATCGTCTGCGCAGAAGGTCGCCGAAATCATTGCTGATGGCGTGCGTATCGGTGAATTGAACATAGCGCTTGATGGCAGCGCATCGGCGATCTCTTCGTTGGCGGTGCCGTACAAAGAGCGTGCATCCGGCGACTACACAGCAGCGGAACCCGATCTGTCGGCAGGCGCTGCCAACGACGGCGATCAAACTACGCTGTGGATATCCGAAGATGTAATCGGCACACCGCTTGGCATGACAACATCCAGCGATCCGACGGTCGAATTAGATATGGCAATCACGCAGGTGCACATTGCGCCAGCGACTGGTGAGCCATCAGGCTACCAGTGGATAGAGATTACCGTACTCACGGACGGCGAGCAACCCGACATTGCACTGTGGACGGATGACGAGGGTTACGCATTGGCGGAGATCGGTGGCACCTATTCAACTGGTGACAAAATCATTATCTGCGCTGATGACGTTTTGTTTCAGCAACAGAATCCACGTTCAGCGGCAGTGCTGACACTGAGCCTAGAAGACAGCGCCCCATCTTTTTTTAGCAACCTAGATCCTGCCGGTGGTGCCATCGGCATGTACTATACCTCTGGCGGCGGTGGCAGTGGATGGGTGCACGATGTGATCTGGGGTACTGGCACAGAGCCAGATCGGGGTGCAAGCAATCCGACGGATCGCTATGGCGCATCTTATACCGGTGGCAACGTGACAGCACCAAGCGCCGGCCAGACTATGCGCTACAAATTCGCCAACTCATCCACACCAAAGAACAATTGGACAACCGATTTTAACGATCATGCCGGCTATCGCTACTCCTATGGCGATGGCTACGACGAGCCGTGGTGGTTGGTTGAGCTGCCAAGCATGGGGCTCATGTTGGCTGAAGATACCACAAGCAGCTATACAGGCGTGGTCACAATTAAAGACGAAAGTGGCGATACAACAGGCGGCCTGCCATCATCGGGCAGCATTCAGATCGGCAGTGATGTCATCACTTTTAATAGCAAGACAGACACCACGATCAATTTTACAGGTGGTGCGTCTAGTGCTCACGTTGCCGGCGATCCGATCTACGTTTATTTTTCATCCGTGGCTAGCGATGGCGTGCCGATCAATAAAATCAATTGGACTAGTGGCGACACTTACTTTGAAGACTTCGACATCTATTACAGCCGCTTACCGAATGCACGCACACCTGGGACGAGCGGCTATCTATCGGACTATGTACTAATCGCCAGTGTCACCGGTCATGCATCCAGTAGCTATAGCGTGTCCTTCTCTACAGTCAGAGCAACCAAGATTCTCATTCTGCCAACGCTTATGAATGTCGATCCGGCACGCATGAGAATGCGTGAGTTTGAAGTGATGCTGGACCGTACCTACTACGACGTTGATTTATGGCTTGAAGATGGTTCACCAGTCATCGATCTATTCGAGACGCTACTGACCAACGCTCACATGCCAGCGGGCGCAATCAGCACGACTGATGACGGCAATCACGACATGAGCGATCTCAACACCGAGAAGCAAAACGCTTGGGCTGTCATCGCTGACTTGGCAGACTTCGTGGGGCATCGTGTGAAAGTGGATCGGGGTAGCAAGTTTACTGTTACAGCCGATACGTTCTGGACCGGTGGCAGCAGTTACACAGCGGCGGCAACGTGGACACGTAGCAATGCGGCCGAAGTGAAAATGCTGCAAGACGGTTCGGGCGTTGGTGTCGTGTCGCAAATTCGGCTGGCGTGGAAGTCGCCAGATGGCGAGTCCGAAGGTACGGTGGTCTATCCAGCGAGTGCAGACAAAGATTGGCGCGGTGATGTGGTGGAGATTGGTCCATATATTTACGCAGATAGCAGTGCTGCATCAGCGGCGGCACGGAAGCAATATTTTCTGCGCAAATATCCATACACATTGTACGTGAAGCCAAAGACGCCAGGCGCGTATGAGCCGGGGCAAATTCACCGCGTGCAATGGCAGTTTGATACAAGTTGGGCAACCACGGACAGGTATTACATGGTTGTGAGCGTGAGCAATGAATTTGCGGATCTGGCGCATTCACAGTCGCTTAATATGATACAGGTAAGTCGGGAGCTTCCGAACTAATGGCAGACTTTGTAAGTGCTCAGTACAAAAACAACCTGAAGCGATTCAAGAAATCGATCAAGGGTAAGTTCAAAGAAAAACCATTCACGCAATCAGCCCTGATCGTTGGTGGTAGCCATGTCAAAATCGACGGCAACTACTACAATGCTCAGGTGAGTTCTGCGAATGCCGGCTCAACGGTAGCAGTCACGAATGTTGGTCGTCTGTCTGCTGCTATCTATAGCACCGGTGATAGCGGCACGGTTGTAGCAAGTTCATCATCGTCGGTGTCAACTGGCGGCGGCGGTAGCGGCACGGATGAAAGCCTGTTAGTATTCCGCGACGGCCGCAATTCGATTACTGGCAATATCGCGGTAAATCCCAATATTACAATCGATGGCGTGGATATCAGTGTGCACGCCGCCGATCCCGATGCTCACCATCTACGCCTGCACGGCATCACATCTGCGTTGGACCATACCGTCACTGGCTCTGCTCTGGATATCGTCGGCTTATCCGCCACCAATACGCTTGGCATCCTCACGCCATCATCTGCACCTGGTGCAACGTCGAAGATCCTCAAATCCGATACGAGCGGCTTTCTGACGCTGCCCAAACTGACGGCCACCACGAAGATCACAGCGCCATTGATTGACACAGCTAGCGACGATCTGACGCTGTCGCCTGCGAGTGGCACCGTCACGATCAACAGCAATGCCACAGCTTCAGGTACCGTTCAGGGTGCTACCATTATTGGTACAACAAAGCTTCGTTCCCCACTAATTGATACGGCAACCGGTGATCTATCGATTGTGCCTGCTGGTGGCGACGTGAATGTGACCGGCAATGTATCGGCATCAGTAAGCATCACGACGCCACTGATTACCACGGCGACAGGTGATCTTACGCTGGCACCGCTAGACGACATCATGCTAGATCCGGCAAGTAACCTCGTCAAGATCACAAGCGGCGTATCGTTGCAGTCAGACAATTACACTAGTCAACTGACCGGTTGGCGCGCTACCTACGACGGACAAGCGGATTTTCGCTATCTGTTTGTGGATGAGATGCACGCCAAGAGCTTTATTGCTGATTTAGAGCAAGCGCTAGCCGGTGGCCAGATCATCACCAAATCGGTAACGTTACTCTATAGTACATTTACAGCACCGGTAGCAGGTGGCACAACTACATTGACTGTACGAGACTTGCCAAGCGCTACCGGCATGGCAGTATTCGTCAATGGTGACTTTATTCGGTTGCGCAAATTCTCACGGGCGGGCGGCAGCCTGGACATCTCCGACTGCTGGGGTACGGTTGTACTTGACACGTCCTACGGCACTAGTGGATTTGACAGCGCAACTAAATCACAGCGCTACACGTTCACACGCTCGGCGAATCCGAACGCCGGCGCAATGACAGCCGGAACAACCGTGCTAGAAGATGCCATCGTGCTCGACTATGGCACAAGTGGCAACGGCTATTACGAAGTTAACGCCATCGATGGATTGTATGGCGCTAACTCGCCATACGCTCAGATCGTCACCTGGACGACGCATCCGAAGAATGTCACGCTGCGATCCCGCCTTGGCAATCTATATGGTATTTGGTCGGTCACTAATGAGTACGGTCTGTATGCTGGCAATGGTGTCACGGACAATGATAGCTACCTGCGCATTAGCAACAATGCAGTTCGCCTGAATAACGTGCCATTACAGCTATACAGCAGCGGTACACAGAAAGTCAATATCGATGCAAATGGCACCAACGTTTGGATTGGGACTGACAGCGCCAACAAGAAATTGTCCTGGGATGGCAGCACATTAAATGTAGTCGGACAAATCACCATTACGGGCGGTTCTGGCATTGGTAGCCTAAGCGACGCCGGCGCTTTAGCCGTAGCCGACGATCTTGACGACGTGCCGAATGGTAGCACCTATTTTCGTACCACAGCGAATCAAGTCACCGGCGCGGGGCGCGCTTATACTGCCATCAATAGTAGCAATAATCTGGTGACATCTGTCATACCGGCAAGCGCCATCACGCCATCAGGGGCAGGGCTTTATCTTGGCTCGAATTACATGGGCTACTATGATAGCAGCGTGTGGAAGACTTATATTGCCAGCAATGGCGACTTCAAAATGGCGGGGTCGTCTGGGTCTAATTATCTACAATGGGACGCAAGCGCCAACAAATTACAGGGCGTTGGTGGCAGTGTAGAGCAGTGGTATGCAGATGCTAGCGACGGCAAATTGTACGCTGGTGCTGGCAACGTATGGATGGATGCTAGTGGTATCAATCTGCTAGTTGAATTGGCAGATACCTCGCCAAGCTACATGAATTTTAGAAACAGCGCTGACGATATAGTTGGTGCTGTCGGCTACTTCGACACAGCCGGACCAACGCCCGCTTCGACCGATGGCATGATCTTCTATGCTGAATCTGGTCATAAATTCCGATTTCTCAATGCGAACTCGGTAGAATTCAACCAAACAATTGATGTTACCGGTAGCATCACCGTATCCGGCACGGTCGACGGCGTTGACATTGCGGCATTCAAGAGCGCATACGATAGCCACAATCACAGCGGTGTCTACCTACCACTAAGCGGCGGCGCGCTAACCGGCACGCTGACAGCGCGTGCAATCACTTTTTCGGCTGATAACACCTATGATATTGGTGCGTCTGATAAGCGCGTGCAGGATCTATACGTTGTCAATCTTCACGCCGACAATATCATCGGTGAACCGTCGGAAAGCCACAGTCACGACTCGGTTTACGTCAATGTTGATGGCGATACGATGACTGATCAACTCACGTTGGCATTTGATAATTACCAAATGCTCGTCCTTGATCGGACGGATAACGCCAACGTGGATAGTACGTTCTATGTCGGTGTGAGCTACCTAACCGGTGTATCAGACGATTTTGCCTTCTTCGGCAAATCGAACGGCTTGCAGGTTTACAACGATGGCTCGGTTAAAGTAGACGGATACACGGTTTGGCACTCCAACAATGACGGCAGTGGGTCGGGTCTGGACGCCGATACTGTGGACGGTATCAATGGTGCATCGCTTGTACAGACTAGCAGAACCGTCACGGCGGGCAGCGGCTTGACCGGTGGCGGTGCGCTCAGTAGCAATATCACCATCAGCCATGAGGATACATCGTCGCAGGCAAGTGTCAACAACAGCGGCAGCACATTTATTCAGGATGTGACGCTGGACGCGTATGGACACGTAACGGCGTTGGTGTCGACTGACGCATCGACGGCGCTGTCTGGTGTGTTTGTGCCAGTGGCACGTACGGTGACGGCTGGTGCTGGTTTGACCGGTGGTGGCGCTCTGTCAGCGAACATTACCATTAGTCATAGCGATACATCCTCACAGGCGAGCGTCAACAACTCAAGTTACAATTTCATCCAGGATGTGACGCTCGACGATTACGGGCACGTAACAGCGCTCGTGTCTGCTGACGCGTCGGCAATGCTGACGGGCTACCTAAAAGCAGACGGGACAGTGACAGGTGCAACCAGTCAGGTACAGACATTCACGAATGGTACGGCGGTCGGTTCCGGCAGTGCAGCAGCACCGACATATACATTTTCCGGCGATACAGATACAGGCATGTATCGCGTTGGTGCTAATCGGTTCGCGTTTGCCGCCGGGGGAACGTTTGTTGGCGAATTCCTGAATGACGCACTAGGTAATCATTTTAGGGTGTACGGGACCGGATCTACGTCGATCACGTACGCTCAGATGATTATTTCTGATAGTAATCAATTCCTGTCAACTATTGTGAATAGCGCGGGCGGCTACTCAGCGATACAGTCATGGAAGAGCGGGGTGGGGTACAATTATCCACTCGCACTTCAGTACTATGGGGGCAATGTTGGTATTGGTCTTGTAGATCCAGCCTACAAGCTGGAGGTCAACGGTGACACCTGGATCGAGGATGAGTTATACGCGGCACCAAACACAAACACAACGCACGAACTAGGCCGCGCCAAGGTGGGCTATGCCGCAGCGACAGATAGCGCCACATTCAGCCACTACGATTACAACACGAGCACAAACTTCGCTCTTGCCCAATACAACACCGGCGCAACGGTCCTTAATGCCCCAACCGGCCAACAGATCGGGCTGGCGATCAACGCTGTCGATACGCTGTCGATCAACGCTGACCACGTGCTGCCCCGCGGGAACATGCAGGTAGCGCTTGGTGATTACAATCGCAAATTTAGCGAGGTGCATTCGTTTGAACTCATCATCGACAATCTTGTCGCCTCCAACGTCATGGCCACCATCGGCGGGCGTATCCTCGTCGCGCCAACCATCTACCTAAATGCTGCTCTTGCCGTGGATTCCGGCACAGTAATCAGCGATTATTCAAGCCTAGCTGCCGGTGATTGGTGCTATATGGCAGCGCTGATTGATGGAGTGCCACAAGCCGAATACGTACGCATCCATAGCGGCCCAAGCGGCGTTGGGCCATACACGTACAGCGTCGAGCGTGCGGCAAATTCGTCAAATACGACCACGCTTAAAAATGCAATGACGAATGTTGCGACTACGATTGATCTAATTAGTGGCAGCTTCTCGCCTGACGACGTGATTCAGCTTGCAGATTACGCCAATAGTAAACTTGAGATCATGACCATCACAAGCACTGGCACAGTGATTACAGGTGGCTATCGGTTTAATGTCACTCGGCCAGTGACAAAATTTGCATGGAGCGCAGCGCATGGCGTGAAGCGTCTCACGAAGGCGTGGGAAGAGGGCAACGCCATCGTCAGTACCGGCAACGCTGTTGGCGACGGCTATATCGAGCTAACCAGCACCGAAACACTGATGGCGCAGTATGGTCCGACAATCAGCATTACCAGTAGATCCGATGCCGATGTGTGGAATGGCATAAAGGAGTTGATCGCGCTCGGCAATCTGCGCAGCCGTGTGGATTACGGCAGCAGCGATAAATACGGGATGATCATCGGCAATGATACTGCACTGACGCCAACGAGTGGCTTCAAAGGCATTACCGCGGATGCCACGGACGGTATACGGCTGTTCAACGTAGATTTTAAATCTTACAATAGTACGGTGCCAACAGCGGCGATTTCCACGACCGGAAATTTACAACTCGGTACGAATATCAGTGATATAGCCACGACCACATTTGAGGTAAATACAGGCACGGGCGTGGTACGCCTTGGTCCATACGCTAGCGACAAGGGACATCTGCGTTGGGATGGCACAAACTTAGATTTCAATATCTATACAAGTACATTCATTCGACTTGCGAGCACAGGTTCGGCAACCTTTGAGGGCGTGATCAATCTTGGCGATGATGGTGGCATTTACCAGGGTAGCGGTACTTTTGCTAGCCCGACGACGGGGCTCAAGATTTGGAAAGATGGCGGACTGGGCACAGGTCGCATTGCAGCCTACAACGCGGGGACAGTACAGTGGTATGCAGGTAGTGATGGTCGGTTATACGCCGGTGCCGGCGCTGTCAAATTGGACGCAAGCGGCATTACTGTCACAGCGACGAATGATAAATTCACGGTTGACACAAGCGGCAACATAAAGGCAGGCACGAATGTAAGTTCGGCGGCAACGACAAGCCTTGACTTCGTGGCATCCACAGGTGCAACACGACTTGGCACGTTGGCGGCAAGCAAGTCGAATCTATACTTTGACGGCACTGATTTAAATCTACGCGTCAACACAACCAACGTTGCCGTCATCGGCTCCGGTGGCACCATGATCATTGGCCGTACTGGTAGCAATAGCCCGAACTTGTACTTCGATGGCAGTAATCTGAATCTGCGCACGAATACCACGAATGTAATCACGCTGGCGAGCACTGGTGCTGCCACCTTTGAAGGTGCCATTAGCTTCGGTACCAACGGTGGCATTTATCAAGGCTCAAGCGGAACATTTTCCAGCCCAGGAACAGGACTGAAAATTTGGCGAGACAGCAGCGTCGGTAGAATCGCCGGCTACAATACGGGCACGGCGCAATGGTACGCCGATACAGACGGTAGGCTATATGCCGGTGGTGGCAATACCATGATCGACGTTAGCGGTCTGCATATCGCCAATAGTGGATCGTCTCGTGGCCTGCGATTGTATCAGCAAGATACATACACCGACACATACAAGGTCGGTGAGCTGTGGGCGCTAAGCGATTTAACGCCACGGGTTTATTTGGCTGCGGGTAGATCAACCTCTGTTGGCGATGCTACAACGACAAGTGGTGTGTTGGCGCTCACGGCATACAGTACAAGTAGCGACATATCTATCACACTTGATGCCCCATCGGCAGTTATATCGATTTCCGGCGACATCGACATCAACGACAACGATATCTACGACGTCGGTTCAATCGCCATCGGCACATCGTCCACGAGCCATCTGCTTGAAGTAGCTGGTTCACTTGGAAGCGTGCAGGTGGAAACACAAGGCGCTGTGATGAATTTCACCCGCGGCGGCGCAAATTACATCAAGGCGTCAACCAGCAGTGGGACGATGTCCATTATCACAAACGCACTCAGTAATTCCATCGCCAATTCGTCTATCTACTGCGATGCATCGCAGCAGGTGGGTATCAAGGGCGCAACGCCAAGCTATGCGCTCGACGTCAATGGCAGCGCACATGCGTCATCATTCCCGACAAGTTCAGATGCGCGATTCAAGGAAAACCTGCGCCCGATTACCGACACGCTCGACAAGCTGTCGGCGCTCACCGCCTACAACTTTACGTGGACACAGAACTACGCTGCATACGATCAGTTCTGCGACAAGGCAGGCAATCCGGTATGGCAGCTAGGTTTCTTGGCGCAGGATGTAGCAGAACAGTTTCCAGAAGTAATCACACGATGGCAGCACAACGGGCGAGACGGTGTAGTCACGAAGGATGCCTACAGCGTGGACTACGCACGCATGGTGCCACTGTTGGCTGTGGCTATCGGCGAAGCACGGCACGAGGCACGGACAGAGGCAGAGGTTCTACGGCAACGGGTCGCAGAACTTGAGAGCAAAATTAAAGTTATGGAAGCGAGACTAAACTGATGATCAACAGACAACAGCAGCAACAAATTGAATCACTATGGACGGAGAGTGACAGCGTAAGCCTGTCGCCAGCGGCGCGGCTGGAGCGCAAAACAGATGCATTTCTGATGGCCATGCGTGCCATTATGACTGCCACAGAGAATGTGCAGATATTTTGGGACAATGCCGATCTACTCACACTAATGTTGGCAGCGGGACCAACTGAGGCATTGGATGCCGGTGGCACCGTGGCAAAGGCGAGTGTGTATAAATATCAGGTATTGTTCCTGAGCTTTAAAGAGTGGTTGTCTAACGCAACCGCTGCCGACGTGCTTGGTTCGCCAGAAGAGCTCACAGAGACGCCGCGCCAACTAATCATGCGCCAACCTAAAAAGGTAGCGTAATCAATCCGTCAAGTGGTTGAAATTGGTGTCAATTGTGGTATACTATGGATTGTATAATCGTATACGATTTAATGAATGATGAAAGGTAAACATGATAAAGATTAGAAACTACGAAGTGTATGCTGCACCAAAGCCGTTTCCAGAAACATCCGTTGGGGCGGCTATTGCAGATTTGCTATCGCAGCGACTGAATCACAAAGTATTCATGCGTTTGGATAAAATCACGCAAGCCGCAGAGGCGCAAGCGAATAGTATCGAGAAGGCGCATAAGCACATTTTAGACCAATACAAGCGTGGTGCTGATGGCAAGTTCACCGAATCCGACCTAGTTGCTATCTCGCTTCAGTATAATGAACTACTGAATGACACATTCGAGATCGATCAAACTCCACTCACGCTTGACGAGATTGCAGGATTCGATTTGATCGGTTGGACTCGCAAGAGCTCCATCATTGAGAAGCCTGCCGAACCGGAGGAAGTTTCTGCAACCGATGAACCAGGCACCGACGTTGAGTGATCTAACCGCGGCTCAACTTGTCGATCCTGCCAACTTTTGCACTGTTGGTCCACGGTTCATACAGACAAAGTACGGTTGGTTTGCCGTCAATGACGATGGCACCATTGACGCACCGGCTGACGCTATTGAAGCACTAGCGAAGGAGATCGCAGATGACACGATGGCTGACGGCATTTATCCTACTGGCGATGCTATCCACACCGGCGCAAGCTAGCGATAGTGCCATAGGACCACTGAACGCCAACCTAACATGGCGGCCACGCGTGTCCTTTGGCGACGTGCAACACTACACACTGACAGTTGCTGCCGACAGTATGCAGCATGACGTGTATGCACTGTGGCTACTAGACGATGCGATCAATTTGCAATCGGTAGATGCTACTGTACCATGTCAAATAGTGGACAAATCCATCCTATGCTATGCGGACACGATGACTGATACGCTCACTGTTGATGTATTCGGCGTGATTGCAGGCAGAGCGCAAGACGACATCTACGCTGTAGTTGGCGTTGGTGACCGCAACATTGAACATCGGCGATTCATGGCGTGGTCGCAGTATCTCGGCAGTGCCGGCACGATACCGATGGTGATACCTACACGGCGAGAGCCAACAATGGAAAGGTCGGTATTGATTCCCGACGTCAGGAACAAATGAAGAAAAGCGAGTCTGTTTCATTTGAGTTTAGCAACGGGAGTTTGTCCAACATGATACAACCGTCTCTGTATTGCACCCGGTGCAATTGGGAAGGTGACAGCTCCACAGTTTGCGCTACAAGGCAGCGTGGCTTTGTTTGCCCTGTTTGCCACAGTGATATTGTGTACGTTGATACAGATGACCCTCGAACCAAAAGATTGATTCAAGTCATCCGAGAATCAAACACACCACACAATGCCGACGAGGTCTACAACGTGACTTTCGATCTTTGGGGCAAGCGTTGTCGAACGTGGTTTTTTACGCTAGACGAGGCAGTCAATTGGCTCAAGACGTGCTACGAAAAAGGTTTTTTGTTGCCCATCGAAATCAACAAGGGCGAAATCAATAAAGGCATCGGAACAATTATCTATAAGAAAGAACAACTTATTGATATGATGCCATAGGAGAAAAATGCTAAAGCGACTTATCCCCCTCACCATTGTCGCTATCCTCGCAGGCTGTAGTCCAGCCGCAAATTATGCAGTGTCACCACTCCCCGGCGTGACCGTGTACCAGTATCGCGTGTATTTGCCCCAACTACAGGGTCAACCACGGGCTACACCAACGCCACGCCCTACGCCGACATCCACACCGAAGCCAAGCTGTTACCGCACGACGCAAGCGGCAGAGTTCGCACGCCTGCTATCCGCCGACGCACGCCAACAGCGTAAGGTACTACGCTGCAATCTGGCATTGGTGCAAGCTGCGCAAGTGCGTGCGGAGTCGCTAGCCAAGCTTGGCTACTTTGCGCACTGCGATCCAAGTGGCGTTTGCCCGAATGCTGTAGCGATTGCGTCAGGGTGTCGGTTGCCGTCATGGTATCCGGTAAACAAAAACAGCATTGAATCATTGAGTGCAGGGCTACGGCACACCAAGGATGCGTTTGATTCATTGGCGAGATCAGTAGATCATGCACGACACATATTCGGCGAAGTTGACTTCTTCCGCGATCAAACCGAAGTCGGTATTGCCTACGTCGAAGTATCGGGCAGTCGGTATACTTACTACTGGGTGGTGATGACTGCCATCTGCGAGGCAAACAATAATGGCTGACGTGTTTGCAGCTGGTGTGGCCATCGGCGTGATCGTGGGGATGGGGGCGGCATGTGCGCTATTTTGGTTGGAGGGTTGTTGGCGGGGTTGATCGCTTGGTGCTCGTGCGTGGTGGCGGGCAGGGTGGATAAGCGGATGGAGTGGAAATAGTTAGAGCCGATCCCACCGGATCGGCTCTGGGTGGGACTATTTGTTTTCCGCCAGGATGTTACCAAAATATCCTCTGATGTTCCTCTTGCGGATAAGTCCGACCTCCTTCCCCACAAGTGGGGACGCCAACTCTACGCCACCAGCCCCGGTTTCGCGCCGTACGATTACTCTGCCTTTCTCCGTTTCCACCACGAGGGTAGTGGAGTTTACTTCGGTTATCACGCCGCTTCCCACATGGGACCAATGATACGCTGGTTTCATGGTATTCAATCCCTTTCCTTTCATTCAACCGGCAACCGGCCGGCACGGCTTTATTCTTCGCTGTGTTTTCTACCCACCGCCCACGCCGTGGCGATTCTCACCACGGCGGCGGGCGATGTCCCGAACTGCTCAGCCATCTGGTGAGCAGCGTCTCCTGGGCGCACGATAATGCGCCCATCCCCTACGTGTTGCCATAGCGCTAGCAGCGACATGGCAACGAGCGCTGACAGGTTAGTATCAGCAGGTAACATCGACAGCGTTAGATCGTCGATTCTGACAACGCTGTCCTTTTTGCCACTAGCACAGATTCGGTAGGTTTTTGCCATTATTCGCCCACCTCCACCAGAGATTGAAGCACGTTCAATTCATCCAAATAGCTCTGTACCTCACGAGTTGCCCTCGTGTGATACGGAGACCCCACCGCATGTCGCTGTAAAACTAACTGCTTTGCAGCGACATGCTTGCGAAGTTGCGCAATGCGACGTTTGATTTGCGCCTCACTCATTCCGCGTGGCATACAACCTCATTCTGGGCGCTGGGAATCAGGAGAGTTTTCATCTCCTGATTATATTTGCTCTGCTCAACATAGTACGTTGAGCACCTGACGGCTACGCCATTCTGGACATGGTGTGGGGTAAACAGCATTGGCTCCCCATCGCGCACGTCCACCCCTGCAATTTCTAGAATGTGGATGACAATCTTGTCGCCAAACACACTAGATTTCAGCTCTACGCCCATCACGTTTGCGGTGATGGCGACATCACCAATTCGCCCCTTAAATTGCCGGGGCATAAACTGATTCAGGTACACAGCTTGTTCTTCGTTCACGATCGCTCTCCTGTATGTTTCAATCCGCATCATTTCATCTACTGACAGTATAGCATTAATATTAATGCTAGTCAAGCCCCCAATTTGCGATTCTGGCATACGAGTTTGCTTATACCAGAATCGCGGGCTGGTGCTGGTCCTAGCGCAGCCGGGGCGGGGCATTATAACACGGAGGCTCCCCACGTAGTGGATCAATACGACTCGATAGAGCGAGTTCTGAAACTGGTGGCGGCGGGCGCGG
>CAZZDD010000006.1:0-51245 GCA_964652185.1 uncultured Candidatus Peribacteria bacterium
AGCCTCGGTTTCTCCCCTCGAACTTGAAATCACGATCCCGACCGTCACCGCGAACGAGGTCCATGAAGCATCGGTTTCGCCACTGGTGCTGGAAATTGATGTGCCCGCAGTCACCGCTATCGGCATCAACACCGCATCTGTGTCGCCGCTGGAACTCGAACTTACTATTCCCGAAGTATCTGCTACCGGAGCGATCGGTGCCGTCGTATCGCCCCTCGAACTGGAAATCACGATCCCGGCTGTTTCTACGACATCGCACGTCAACGCGGAGGTTGAGCCGCTCGTGTTGAATCTCTCCATTCCGTCAGTCACCGCCGCGGGAATTATCACGGCCTCTGTATCGCCGCTCTCGCTCTTAATCACGCTTCCGGAAGTAACGGCCAGCTTCGAACTCCCGCCGATTCCCGAAGCAACATCGGCCGGCGGCTTCCCGTTCGCGCTCGACCTGTGCGATGGATCGGATGTGGATGAAACCCTCCACACGCCGATCATCAACGTGAAAGGATGGTCGAAGCGAATCAATGCACCGGGGAAAATGGTCTTCCGCATGAATAAGCACCATGCGGAGGCAACGGACGCGAATCTGCGGCTCTGGCGCAATATCCGGCTCTACCGACGGAAGCGCGATGGCACGGCGGACATGGAAGCCGTCTGGTATGGGCTGATCCTGGCGAAGCGCGAGGTGGGCGATTACATCGAAGTGCTGTGCCACGGCGCCCTTCGTATTTTCTCGAAGCGTGAAACGGGTGCCGCGGAGGCTTTCACGGGGCAAGGATCGACCGAAGCTTTCGGCCTTCTCACGGCCGCAAACCTCGTCGGCCCGACCGGCGTGAGTGAAGGCACGGGCGAAATCACGGAAACGCTCGATTTGGAGCTTGATCACGTCGAAATGCTCCGCGCGTTCGAGCAAATCCACTCGGCCACCGGCGGGGAGTTTGAAGTTGATGATCTCGGTGCATTGAATTCCGTCGCATCGCTTGGTTCGGACAAGAGCGCCACGATCGAGCTGATCTTCCGCCAGGACGGGCAAGAAGGAAATTTGCTCTCCTACGAAATCGCGGAGGATGGCGAGCAGATGGCGAATAGGATCATCGGAACGACGAATGCGGGCGGCGGTTTGACGAGTACCTACAATCATCCCACGAGCACGGACGATTACCCTGTTCTCGTCGAACGAAAGGCGTTCAACGAAGCGCAGGATCAGGGCACGCTCGATGCGCTGACCGAAGCATACGGGCTGCAGCGTGGCCTCCCGATTCCCGACTTCCATGCGATTCCAGCGACCGCGGTGAAGAAGTTCAACACGCTGACCGGCGAGCGGGAAATTTCCGGGCTGCAGTATGGCGACGTAGAAGTGGGCGACTTGGTGCTCGTTACGGTTATCACGCCGAACAGAAACGAGTCTCTAGTCAAACGGGTTGCAGAACTGATCGTCGACGTAGATGAGAACCTGAATGAAGAATTCCGCTTCACACTGACGGAGGCGGGTGTGTTCGTCACGGAGCGGTACCTGGATGACACTGAAATGCACGACATCAAGAGGCGAATTCAGGAAATAGAACTGGCTTTGTGATAGTGCTACACTGCTTGCGTGACTCTCCGTGGCGGACCTCTCCGCAGTTCAGCATCGGCCGTAAGCGTGCCCGGCTGGCGTGTCGAAGATTTTCACCGACTGCTGACGGAATTCTTTGAGGAGGGCGTCGTACAGGGGAAGGGAAGCGAGTTTGAGGTAGTACAGCGGGGGGCAGGAGCGAACATGTCCGTCGACGTTGGCTCCGGCCTGGCATTGATCGAATTCACGACGACGTTGCTTTCGCCGAATGCAACGCTGAAATCGTGGCTCTACAGCGATGATGTAGTGAACGTCACTGTTCCTGCTGCGGATGCGACAAATCCGCGCATTGACCGCATCGTCGCGAAGTTCGATGTATCCGATGATCCGAACACGGCGGCTTCGAACATCGTGAGCATCGAGCTGGTCGAGGGAACCCCGGCTGGTTCACCATCTGCGCCCGCGGAGCCTTCCAACGCAATCACGCTGGCGACGGTTTCCGTGCCGGCAAGCGATACAGCAATTACGGATGCTCAAATCACCGATGCCCGCCCGTTCGTCACGATGAGCACGGATGTTCTCGCCGATGTCATACGCGCGGTGAACCTGGCTTCGACGGCAAACGGAAAGGGTGCATCGCTGATCGGCGTCGAGGATGCAGCCGGGGATTACACAGCGACCACGGCAGAGGACGTATTCGCAGAAATCGCCACTCGTCTTGGAGATGCGGAATCCGACATTGCTTCTTTGCAATCGAACGGATTCTACGGCGACGGCAGCGACGGTGCTCTGAACGTCACGTCGGGAACGACGACGATTGATGCGACCGCCGCAGTGAACGGTGTGCTCATAAAGCAATACACGAGCTTCAACGTCAGCGCCGGCGCGACACTGACCTTCAATAACGTCCCTGCTGGAGGTCTGACCTTCGTTGTTCTGTGCCAAGGGAATTTCACGATGGCAGGAACGATCACCGGAACGGGGCTCGGTGCAGCAGGCGCGGCACAAGTCTCTATTTCCCGCACAAGCACGGGTTTCACGGTATCGAATGGCAACCAAGGAACCGCATCAAACCTGGCATTCGGTCAGGAACGTCGCGGTAGCGTAGGACAGGCGACGGCAGATGATGAAAACGGCGTAAATGAATCGTGGGCCGCCGCCAGTGGCGGTGGAGGATCGGCAAATTCAGCCACAGATGGCGCTGCTTCGTCAGCAGCAGATGCAGGCGCAGCCGTCGACACGGCCGCGTCCGCCGCGGCCGGAGGAGTTTCTCTGACGACTGCATTGCTGAAAATGCTCGGAAACATGTACGGCATCACGCTTGCTCCCGGCGCCGGCGGTGTGACTGGCGGTGTAGCAGTAGCGGTAGACGGATACGCTTCGGGAACACTCTCCGCGACATCAGGCCCAGGCGGTGCCGGTGGAATGAGCGTGCTGGTCTTCTGCGGCGGAGACTACAGCATGACCGGAACCGTGAATCTCTCGGGAGCTGCATCAACGGCTTCCACAGCGGTTACGTGTGCGGGCTCGCGTGTCGCAGCAGCAGCGGGCGGCAGCTCCGGCGGTGCATCCGGCAACTGGCTGGCATTCGTAAGAGGGACGATCACCAATTCAGGTACCTACACGTTGAACGCGGGGGCCGTAGGAGCGACAGCTACAGTAGATTCTGGCGCCGGGGCATTCGCCACGGCAACGGCAGGCGGTGTGTCTGCGTCGGGTACGACCCTCGTTGTTCCAACCGTATAAGCATTCCGATCAGCCATTGAAAACTTTGCTCGCAATTCACCACTCGGACATATGATCCTCAATCCCATGAAAGGCGGAGCGTACCGAGTCACGCAGCGGTTCGGGAAAGACCCCGCGACCTACGCGCAATTCGGAATGGATGGACATAACGGAATCGACTTCGCGCCG
The DNA here is from genome assembly GCA_964652185.1 of uncultured Candidatus Peribacteria bacterium. Taxonomy (GTDB): domain Bacteria; phylum Patescibacteriota; class Gracilibacteria; order Peribacterales; family Peribacteraceae; genus DALYDP01. The sequence continues at coordinate 3,467 of CAZZDD010000006.1, forward strand.
TTGTTGCCGGGGATGCGTGGCGTCATGGTCCACGCGCCGCACGAGGGCTTTGTGACGCTTGGAAACGAGGGCGATAAGGGATACGGCAAATTCGTGAGCATCGTGAGCCTTCCCTACACACGCGACGGCGTGTGCCGTCGGTCGGACTTGGCACACTTCGCGTCGTTTCTGGTGAACGACGGTCAATACGTCGCCGCGGGCGATCCTCTCGGCATCATGGGCTCTACGGGATTCTCCACCGGAATCCACACGCACTGGACCTACAAGCGCATGAAGGATGGCAAGACGCTGGACTATAACAACGGGTTCAAGGGGGCGCTCGACATTGCACAGTTCGTCGTTTATTGGCCCGGTTCGACGATTGCGTAACAAGGAGGGACAATTCGCAAGATAAAAGGGATCGGGGAGGGCGGACAATGATCGCATGGAAAACACCCTCACCATCACCGCGTTCGTTCTCGGCATGACGCAGGTCGTGAAAGACTTGGGCTGGCTCTCCGGCCAACCGCTCAAGCTGCTCGCCATCGTTCTCGGCGGCTTCGCGACGTTCGTGACGCTGTATTACCCCGAAGTCTGGGAACAGCTTACGGCGGTCCTGATCGCTGTCGGCGTCACGGGCGGCGTGTCGTTCGTGGACGAACGGCTCGATCGATGACGCGCCTCGCGTGGGTGCTGCTCCGGATCATGCTCTGGCTCGTCCTTGGACTAGCCGCCATATGGAACGTGCCAGCAGTTTCGTGAGCGACCAAACGCTACGGAAGATCCACGCGACGCGTTTCCTCCACCGATAGCTCGATCGCCACATTTTCAGCTTCTCCCATGAGAACGCGCCCTTGGGATGGTGGGAACGGCAAAGGCACGCAAGATCCCTGAATGTTTCGTGGCCTAGGTTCGAGTAATCGACGTGATGCGTATCGAGCGGCCCCCAGCCGCGCGTTTGCCAGTCATAGGCGCAGACATAGCAGCGATGGTCGCAACGCTCCTTGGCGGCCGTGCTGACTGCCTTCCATCGTGGTGAGCGAAGGTAGGAGGCGTAATCAATCCTTGGGGCCATAGAGTCGGGAGAGGCGGGAACGTGGGAGTCGACGACGTGGACGTGCTTTCCACCGGCGCTCTGGCATAAGCTGTGAAGGCTTAACATTTACAAGCCGATGATCGACGATTTTCCTGCGGATGGCACTGAGGATAGGACTGCTTCTACAGCCGGGCAACTTGACCTTGCAGAGTACGCCGACGAAGAATCGCAGCCGGAAGCCACGGATGCATCGTCGGGGGATGCAGGCCGGGGGAGGATGTCTTTAACAGAGATTAAGCAGCGTGATGAGCTTGTGACGTTCAGCGTTCGTCATCTTCGAATGACAGCCGCGCAGGTTTTTGCATTCGCGAAGTGCTGGCCGCATCCCTTCTCTACCGAATCCGACGTCTGGCGCCGGCTCAAAGCATTGAAGCTCGACAAGCGTATCAGGCACGTTGCACGGCAGACGCTGCACGATGAATGGACGCTGCTGATCTTCGTGAAGATCGCCTGCGACGCCGTACGCAACGGATTCGGGATAACGGACATCGCGAAGGAGTGCCGCATCGGCGATGACTCCGGCATTCGATCGGATATGCGGTTCCGAATCGGCGAACGGCTGTATTTCCTAGAGACGCAGCATTCGGCGTTAACGTATCGCGGCTGGAAGGCGAAGCTCGGCAAATACGTGCGATACCGTCGTCGATCCGAGCCGTTCCGGGTGCTCATCGTCATGGAAAACGAAAACAACCTGAATACGGTCGTGCGGTATGCCCGAGATGTCATGGAGCAGCACCCGAATCTGACGCTGTTCTACTTCGCATACATGCCGGACCTGATGGGGCAATACGACGTGGTGCGCGAGGACGTGTGGACGACGCATCGTCGCGAGCCGATCGCGTTGCGCTAGGATGAGAGTGCTGCTGTGGGCGCAGGTCGCCCGTCGCACAGGGTAGTTGATTCAAAAACTGCATCCGGGCCGTGTCGACTGAGAACGGGCCGATGCAGAACGCCCGTTCGGTCGCTCGGTACCGCACTGCCCGACACGCAAAAGCGGCAGCAAACGAAGAACCCCGCGTTTCGCACACTGCGGGGCTTCTTCTATTCGCAACGTCGCACCGGCCCCGATGGGACCGCGTTGCGGATGGAAGCCCCTGCGTTGCGCCTCCTCGAACTCAGGCGTACTCTCGCGCCATGAGACGGCACATCGCCGTTTCTATCTGACCATTGGCAGCATAGGAGACGTTTCTGTGACAAATCTGACTCGCGCCAGTCGGGAACTCTTCAACCGAGAACCTGACGAACGATTCACTTCGATTCAAACCCTGTGGGATCACTGCCGGGCTCAAAAAGAAGGATCGCTCGATCGCTGGCACCCTCCGTCCGTCGTTTCGACGGTCGGCAACGGCGAATTGCACCTCCAGGCCGGCAGCGACGGAATATTCGCGATGAACGACTGGTCCTTCTCGCAGCTCTGCCGCATGGCGGGCATCGCGAAGGATACGGTCAATCGCCTGCAACCGTCGACGGCGTCCCAAGTGCTTCGCGAAACCCTTCCCGGCGGCGGCAACAAGCCGCTCCAGATTCTCACGAACGGACAAACGATCCGTTCAATCCACGGGACGCAGTACACGCGTCTTTGGAACGCCGATCTTGTCGCCATCCTGAGCGAATTCGCAGTCGACTTTCAGCCGCCCCAAGCCGGATGCAACGGCGGCACGGGACTCTATTGCGGGGAGCAAGACATGTTTTGCTTTCTTATCGATCCTCTCGGATGGACGGAGATTGGCGGTGAAAACTTCGCACCTGGCTTTTTCATTTGGAATTCGGAAGTCGGCCGTCGAGCGCTCGGCATTCAGACGTTTTGGTTTCAGGCGGTGTGCCAGAACCACATCGTGTGGGATGCCGTCGAGGTCGTCGAATGGACTCGGAAGCATACCGCGAACGTCCACGAGGGACTTTCGGAAATTCGCCGCATCATCGCTGACCTCGTTAAGAAGCGCGATGAACGCAAGGATGGCTTCGCTGCCGTCATTCGTAAGGCGATGGAAGAGAAGATCGGTGACGACGCCGATGAAGCGCTATCTGTGATGACCAAGAAGGGAATCACGCGAGCGATGGCCAAGAAGGCCCTCGAAATCGCAAAAGAGCAAGGACGGTTTACTATTTGGTCCCTGGTGGACGCGCTCACACGCCTTTCGTCAGAAACCGGCTTTGCCGGTGACCGACTCGAAGCGGATGAGAAGGCGGCTGCCCTTCTGCAACTGGTCTAAGGGAGGAACGATGTCGCGTTTTCAACGCAACAATGGCAACGGTGGTGGTAATGGGCGGAACGGCAACACCGCCACATCCGACAAAAAACAGCCCGTCCATTCGATTCGTCGATGGGTGGGCGCCGGCAGCGTGGAAGTTGCCGTATTCGAGAAGGAAATCGAAGTGAAGGGAAAGGACTCCGTCCTGACCTACTTCGCCAGTGTCTCGAAGAGCTACAAGGATGATTCAGGAAACTGGCAGAACGTCTCCGTGTTCAATCCGCATGAACTCCTCATTCTGGCTCACGCCTTGAATGAAGCGTACGAGTGGATCAATGAACAGACAGACAGGCAATGACTCGGCTACTTCGGTAGCCACCTGGGGTTTCGGCCCCCGCCCTTCGGAAACGAGGGGCTTCTTTTATTTTCCAGATTCTGGCGTAGATCCTATTGCCTACGGAGATTTATTTCCTACGATGCATTTTACATAGCTTCATGGCCATCCCACGACAGATGTCGAGGGAATGCCTAAGAGTCCTTGCTTCGCCAAAACTTGAACCACTTGTAGAGAGAAATTCGGACCCAACGTAGTGCAGGATGCCAAAGCCAGCGTTGTTACGAGTTGAGATTCCGGAAAAGTGGTCCCGGTTTTGGCCTGAAGCTATAAGGACAACTGGGAAATGGGCACCAAGGGGGAGAGTAATTAACTCCCCCGCCCCTTTATTCCCTCGATAACTGCCACGGGATTTTCCGTGAGCCTCTAGGTTCATGCTGGACCGTTTCCACCTACTTTTCGTGGGTCAGCACACGTTGCTGACCAAGGTGCAGCATGATCTTCGACCGTCTTTGGAAGAGCCCCGAAGGCCAAGGGGCCGCTCTCGGGCTTACTCTCATTTGCTTGCCCGCCGCTCCGGCCCTCTTTGGTCTAGCGGCATTAGGTGCCCTCGCAGTGGATGGCACTTGTCTCGCAGCCGGGGCCATTTCAGCAGCAAGAGCAAAAGCCCAAAAGGAAAAGGAAGAACGCGAGTCCTGCGAATTCTCTTACCAGTACGAAAAACAACGCCAAGATGATGAACTCCGTCGCAACATCGAGTGGGAAAATGAAGCCCAGCGACGAATTGCCTTAACTCGCCAGTGGGAAGCTGAAGAGCAAGAGCGGAAACATCCAAAACCCCGCCCCCGCATGGAAGTCCTCGCGGAGATCCAGCAAGAGTACGCCGACAACCTGATGATTGCCGGATCAATTCACGATCCCATCACGCAAATGGCCGTACTCTCCCGAGTGAACGCCCGTTACCGGGAACGACTCGCGCGACTTATCGGGTAGCGATGCCTTGCAAAAGTACGACGACTCGATGAAGGCGATTGAAAATGCTCCACACGTGGAAGACGACATTCGACAATTCGCCATCCAGGGCGTCCGATCCTCTTATTACCGCGACCTTGCAGCTTCCACACGATGAGGCCTTCATCGGGCACCGTGTAATCAGTGGGAAGACTGGTTCGGGGAAAACCAACTTCGTCCTAAATGAGATGATGGATGTGATTTACCGTGGAACGCACTGGTTGACGTTCATCGCCCCACACGAGAAAGCAGCAATTGACCTGGCGGCGGAACTGTATTCACAGTTTAGCGATTCCATCCTACCGAGGCTCGTGATCGAGAGATTAGTGGACACGGATAAAGTGATCTTCCGCGAGATCATTCAAAAATCGGATAGCGAAGACGAATGGCAACGGCAGCAGGAAAATGACGCCTTCGCGGAAAACATGATTTCGCTCATGGCCGCACGTCGGAAGAAAACCGACTTCTACGAGAATCCTTCGCTGCAAGAGATTTCTCAACTCGCCATTGCTTGCTACCAGAACCAGGACGTGTGGTGGCCAGAGTATCTGCTATCTCAAGTCCTCGATCCGAAAACAGCGATCAGCAAGTTTGCCCTTCAACATTGCATGGACGAAGAAGTCCGCGATCGGTTGATTCAGAAGATTAACGTCCCCCCGAGTGTGGCCGAAACTTCTACCCGAGCGGTAGCCAGGATGTTAGACCTTCAGCTTGGAAACACGGCAATCAGAGCCCGAACCAGCGGGCCGCAGATTTTCGACAAACGAGCATTTCACAACAACTGTGGCATTTTTGTCATCGTTGCGAACGGTTGCTCGATGGACGCTTTGAGAACGTACGTTTCTATCGAATTTCAGCAGACAGTCGCCTGGATGAAGAACGGGGAAATCGGGCCAGGTGTGTTTGTAGTCGATGAAGTAGCCAACTACCAACTTGCAGGAATGTTTGAAGCCCGAGCTTTCAACACGATGCGAGGCTCCGGGCTCAATATCTGGCACATCGTTCAATCCCCTGATTATCAAAATGACGACGTAACCGAGGCAATCTTAGACAACTCTGATCACTTCGTTTTCCAGCAAGGTAGTGCAAAGTCAGCAAAGTACTTCGCGGAGGATCTTCTCGAAACCCTCGACGAGTACAAAGTCCACCACACCACCGTTCAACAGGTGCATGACGGATACGACTTCATCGACCGCAGAACCAGCAGCAGCTCGATGCGGATCACGGACGACGGAGCCCAGACGACTCACGGGGAGTCCTTCGGTCAGGCACCGATTGCGAAATATCGCCAAGAATCGATTCCGAGTTACCAGGCCGGTAACGAACAAGTTCTTTGGCTTACCCGCAAGATTCAATCCCTCCCCCGCGGCCGGTACTTCTACAAAACGTCCCGAGGCGGCGCCGGGAGTGCTAAGGCGAAATTGTTCCGCAACTCCTGGGCGTTTCCCGGGCTCAAAGAAGCGAAGTATCTCGAATGTCTACAGAAGATCAAAACGTCGGCAATCTACCAGCAGCCCATTCGTACGCCATTCCAGCCGCCTATGGCAAACCCTCCACCAACGCATATGGCAAAAAAAGGTCGGACGAAGTAACCGCGTTCCTGCAAGCGAATCCTAGCGATGCTCAAACGCTCGTCTTTCTGGGATGGTTTCCGAACAACGAAAAGTCTTCAACATGCCTCAGAACTCTTTACCGCCGAAAACAAATCCTCTTCCGGCAGTTCGCCCAGATGGAGAACGGGCAGTTTCGCCTCGTCTACGCAGCCCGGCAGATAACCAACGTCTTGCACGAGTACCAGATCACTCAGTTTGTCATTCGATGTCATGCCTACACCATGCGAAGAGGCCAGGACGTAGACACCCAATTCCGGGCCGATGCCGAACTCGTCATCAACGGGCAACTTTTCTACGTGGAGCTGGACCGTGGTTCGGAAGGCAGGCCCCAGGTCAGGAAGCAGATGGATCGGTACAAGTCGGCCGGAGCGGACGTGCTGTGGATCTGCCAGACCGAGAAGCGAATGCACAACCTCATGGCCCTGACGGACAGTCCCAACACCTGGTTCACGACGTACGACAAATGCCTTACTCCGCACGAGGAGATTTGGGCCAACATACACGGAGAAGTGACGGCTCTACCGATGGATCAGGGGATGGCTCAGTGAAGCCACCCGCATGCGGTAGCGCTGCTTTACCTCCAAACAATTCATTGTTTCGCTGCCTGCGATCAGGGTCGCTTCACGGCGAACAGTGGGCCTCGGAAGAGGCTTTTTTACATCCCCATTTCCCTACACCTCTATGTTTGGAGTGTCGAAAGAAATCGCCCGCTTTGAAGAGGGCCTGTTCACGATTTGCCTGTTCCAAGATACAAGAAGGCTCGACGAGGATGATGAGTACGTCCAATTCCATTTGGATGTCATTCATCCCCAGGGCCAACTTGTTCTCGGCGAGGTTTCAGTCGGCAGTTTGTACGACTTGCTCTACCGAGCTAAGTGTCGAATTGCTGAACAGCAAAAGATGTTTGAAGGCTCCGAGGCCGTTTCCCCCGCTGACGTATGAGCACCGCACTTGTTGCTGTGTTCAGCATCATCGGGACCATGTTGGTTCTGGCTGTTGTTTCAGTTCCCCTGGCCTTCAGGAAAACGAAAGCTAAGCCAAAAGTCATGAAGCAATGCCCAACTTGTTCCAAGTGGTCAATGCAATGACTCGGGTGGAGTGTGCCCTCGACACACTCCCCCACCCCTTTTTTCCCTTTCCTCAGTTTTAGGAGATTGAAGTGTATGACGACGAACGGCAACCGAGTAAAGCACATGGGACAAGAGACGCACCCCTCTCAGGTGAACTCCTCGATGCACCAGCAAATGGCTCCAGTGCAACAGCAGCAGATGTCTGCTCCCCAGCAGCATCAACAAATGGCCGTGCCGCAACATCAACAGATGATGCAGCCCATGATGCCCGCTATGCCAGATATCGCGTTCGTTTCGAGCGCAGCACAGCAGATCATGAATCAAGTCGCCCCGATCCTGATGAACGCCAGACAGGATCTAGAGGGGCAAAAAGTGTCCATCAAAATCACAATCCGCTCCATAAGGGAAGAGTCATGAAACGCGAAGTAAACGAGTTCATCTTTGATTCGGAAGTCGGCCGCGATCGTCCCTCCAGCAAATACTCGGGGCCTTTCGGTTCCGGGGAATCGCACGGGGATCAGAAGAATCCGACAAACGAAGCAACCAACGCAATCATCGGATTGTTAGTCGGAATTGCTGGGGTTGTCTTGCTCGTAGCAATTATCGCGGCTGCGGCTGCTTTTAAAGGCGGGTAGTATCGCCCCATGAAACTGAACCGTATTCCGTTAGCAGCGAATGACAAAACGCCAGCGATTGCTGGTGTCAGTTGGTATTCGCTCATTACGGATGATGAACGGGAGCATGAGAAGTGGCGGAGCCGCGGATGGAATCGCGGCTTGGTGACGGGGGCAAAAAACGGAATCGTCGTACGCGATTACGACAAAGAAGAAGGAATGGCGTTGGCCCGCATGGAGTATCAGCAGCGACGGGAGTTCTTCAAGTGCTTGGTTCGCACTCCGAGCGGCGGACTGCACGTGTACTTGAAGGCGCCTTCGTTTCCGGTTCCCAACGCCGTGAAGGTAAACGGTGAATCGGTCGATTTGCGGAGCGACGGTGGTTATGTCGTCGATGTCGGTTCGAAGATCGCCGGGAATGAATACGCATTCATCCCAGGCTTCGAACTGCACGATCTCAACGATCTACCGGAGTTTCCTGAATTGTGGCTGCCGCCGGAAAAGACGATTGTCGGCATTACGCGCGGCGACATTCGCAACGTCCTCGCGTACGTGATGACGGTCGAGAGCTTCCAAGGGAAAGGCGGCTCGAAGGGATTGGTACGAGCGGCGGCGATTTGCCGCGATGAAGGATACAGCGAATCGGAGACGCTGCTCATCCTTCAAGAATGGAACAAGGGGCCGAATGTGAATCCGCCCTGGCCAGACCGTGAGTTGGCTCGGGCAGCAACAAATGTTTTTAGGAAAGGACGAGCATGAGTGACAAGAAGAAGGTTCCAAAAATCGAGCTAGTCATCACCGGCATCCATGACGGTGTCTGTGAGAAGTGCGACGATCCCGTTGTGGGTGGATACGACGCGAAGATTGGCAAGTCCCACAATTTTCTTTGCGTGGAGTGTGCGAAGAAGAGATTCCTGCGCCGAAAAGCGGAAGTGGAAGACGCTGCTCGGCCTCTATTGAAGGAAACCAATGTTGTTGAAGGTGCAGCAAGTGGCCGAAAAGTTAGCGTGCAGCCTGGCAACGGCGTACTCGCTCATTGAGAGCGGCCAACTTTCGGCAGTAAAGATCGGAGCAGGAGGAGGAGGCGTTCGCGTGAAACAAGAAGACCTGGACAGTTTTATCGAATCACGACGAATTGCTTCCCCCTCCGCTCCTCGTAGAAACCAAGTGAAGGCAAAGCTGAAGCATATCACGCTCTAGCCTTCCTTACAGCATCCAGCAAATGGCCGGGTGCTTGTGTGAGATGGGAATACACGCGGGCGATCATGGAAGTGTCCGCGTGGCCCATCAGCACAGAAACTGTCAAAGCATCCACGCCAGATCGCAGCATGCGGTGGCACCACGAGTGACGCAGGACAGTTAGGCAGTGCTTCTTTCCGATCTTCTTTTCTAGCCGGATGAAAGCACAGTTTACCGCATCCGTCGTCCACGGCTCGCCATCCGTATTTCGAAACAGGTGCCCTTCGGGATGCTCTTCGAGAAGCCTGACAAGGATCGCCTCGGCTTCGTCGTTCAAGAAGATCACCCGCGGCGCCCGCTGCATTTTCTCCTCGCACACCGGGAAGACGATCCTGTGATTCGCCAAATCTACATGGTGTCTCTCGATCGACAGGCACTCGCTGGCCCGCGCCCCGGTTTCCCATGCGAACAGCAGCAGATCGCGGAACGGCTGGCGCTTGATCTTCGAAAGGATCGCCGTGAATTCCTCCACGGAAATCACAACCTCCCGAATGTTCCCGCGTGGCTTCTTAAAGTGGGCCAGAGGGGACCGCTGAATCAATCCCTGCTCTTCACACCAGTTCATCGCCCGGATGATTGTGCGGCAGTAGTTCCTCTTCGTTCCTCGCTCGATCTTCTCGTAGCTGTCGATCCACTGCTGAACGTGGAAGTTCTTCAAGTCCCGCACGAGGAGCGACGGATAACGGCGGCAGAACAACTGCAGCGGGTGCTTGTACCAGATGTAGGTCGCATCCGACTTGTGCTTCTGGACCCACTCAAGAAATGCATCCACCAGAACGGCCACAGAGCCGTCCGGAAGACGCTGGGGACGCGGTTGGGCCATCAGCTCGTGGTAACGAGCGAACGCCTCTGTTCGGTCCTTGGAAAGCAGAATCTGCTCTCCGTCGATGGTCAGATACCAGCCACGCCCTTTGCGTAGCCAGGGTTTCGGAAACTGTGGCATTGCGATTTTCTCCGGGTAAGCAGTGAGCCGGAGTGCTCGCGGCCCTCGTCTAGTTCGTAGCTAGGCGGGGGCTTTTTTGTGCCATTTCCTTGTGCCATTATTCGATGGTTTTGACGTAAATCCAGTATTCCCGCCGCGATTCGAACGCGGAGCCTTCGGCTTCGGAGGCCGACGCTCTATCCAATTGAGCTACGGGGACAATGGGTTACGCCACAAGGATTTGTGCCGTGGCACAGCACTCCGTGGGACGACAAGACAGCTCCAGATTTTACGAGGATTTCCAGCCGCGTACAACGGCTCTGTGCCACGCATTGTGCCAAACTGTAGAAGGTTGCAACGCTGAAGATGCCGGCGAAGGCGAAAGCCACGGCCAAAACCACCCCCCCTTGGTCAGCTCCTCCCGTTCGATGCGTGTCGACCGTTCGCCGCGGGCTGTTCGTTGCCGTACAGCGTCACGGATTCGGGCAGCGGCTTCGGAAAGTGCGGCGCGTCCTTCGGGTCGAAATGATCGACGACCGTTTTGAGGCAGTCGAAGACCTGCAGCCGGGTTTCGCAAAGCGGCTCGATCACGAATTCGTAGCCACACTTATGGCGGCTGTTCGTGCGAAGCAGTGCGATCCACTCGACGGGCACGCCCACGGTCGGATCGACGCCCATGTCGTTGCGAAGGTAGCCGTACTTGTTCGCCTGTAACCAATGCTCCTCGTACAGCGCCTTGCTCGTCTTGTGATCCTGGGCGACGTGGATGCCGTCGATTTCCTCACGGATCGCCTCTTTCGGGATCTTCAGGGCTTCGCAGGTCTTCGCCGGGATGACGTATCGCAGGTCCATCGTGCCGGCCACCTTCTCATCGACGTTGTAGACGATCTCCTCGGTGGCAACGAACTGTGGCTGAATGTCGTCGTACCACTTCTTCACGGACAGAATGTGCTCGGCAATCTCGCGCGTGTAGCCGCGGAGCTTCACGACGCCGCCATCGGCAAGGATGTGAAGCGCCTCGTGCACCGCGGACCCGCGAATCGCGCCCTCCTGCTTCAAACGTTCGGCCTCCTCGGGACCTTTCTGCTCCATCCACAGTTTGAGCCCGATGCCCTTCGGCGCTTCTTTCGTGTATCGGGTGACGGATTGCAGCCAAGCAACATGCTCGCGAGTCTTGCCGCGAATGGCTTGGTACCAATGCGCATCATTCAGGCGATGCAGAATGACCTCGATCGATTCCTGCGGGCGGGTGATCATATCGCCCACAGTGCCCGAATCGGTGCGGTTGGTCAAAAGTGGCGAGACTCCATAGTCGAAAGTCGGAAGTAATTCCGGTGAAGGCAGGCCAATCCTCGCAATTTCGCCGCCTATGCCGTCAAGAGTTTACCGCTTCGGCGTGTCCCTCTTGACTGCGGCGGCTCATTGCGGCCAAACCGCTGCCTTCACGGCATATACTTCCTTCCTCTCTTCTCTATGGAGCACTCGCTCAATTCATCACCGGCACACACGCCTGGACCGTGGATCGTTCGCGACAGCATGAACAATCCCGAGTTCAAGATCATCGAGAACAAAAACGGGCATCGCATTGCTTGCTCCAGGGAAGTAGAAAACGCTCACTTGATCGCCGCCGCTCCCGAGCTTCTGGTAATGTGCAAAATCCTCCACAGCATTTGGGTAGGCGAGGAGCCGTCTCCGCAAAGGGTCATTGAAATCACGGCCCAGCTCGAAGACGCCATCGCCGCGGCCGAGAATCGACCGACCGCCACGTAGGCGGTCAAAACTCAATCGTCTCGACCTTACACGGCTTCGGCATCGGATTCTTCGCCTTGTACTCCTGGCGCCGTCGATCCAGGCTCTGCACGTCCTTCAAAAACTCACGGAATTGCCGCTGCTGCTGCTCGGGGAGGTACTTCGGCCATTTGTAGCGATCCGTCAGACATGCGAACAGAAATGCACCGGGGTCTTCCGCGTAGTGCGGATACGTGGCGAGAATCTTCCGGGCCTCGGCGGTGTGCTCGCCAACGTGTGTCGTGCCGCCGAAGATGTCGAGTTGCTCTGCCATATCAGTCGTCGGTAGGGAAAGTGTCGAATAGATGACCTGGCGTTTTCGGTGTGGGCGTTTTAGCCGACGCGCTACGTTGCCTCTCGGCTTCTTTGTCTTCTTCATCGAGACAAGATTTACACGTGCCGCAGAAGTTAGCCATCGGGAGATCAGGAGTGAATTGAAGGTTCTCCCATCCTTCTTTCAGGGCTTCGGCGAGAGATAGGTCCATGCCAGCGTCGCATTTCTCGCAGACCAGGCTCTCCCCGTTCGCTTCGGGCTCCATGAGCTTGTCGAGCTGGCGGCGGATGTCCTCGACGGTATCGACTACGGCCGTGAGTGCCAGCCGTATGTTTTCGACTTGGACTTCCCGATGGTTGAGCGTTTCAGACACAGAGCAGGGAGTGAAGGAACGTAATCGTCTCGGGAGCGTTGTCGCGGTGCCATGCGAGGTCGAGGCCGAGGTGCCACAGCGGCGTATTCTGATCGAGCCCCTCGCCCCAAATATCCTTGAAGTACATTTTCTTACCCGTAGCCTGGGTATGAACGTCTTTCTGTCGGGCTTCGCGGACTGCACGCAACACGTCTTCGAGGCGAATTGCCTCATCCCGGTAGCTCCATTCGTCGCAAACCTCGCAGTACACCTTCGGTCGTTCTATGATCTCCGGCACCGCCTTCACGATTGCCGCTACCAGTTCGTCGTACTGCCGTTGGATGGAGGAGGTGGGGGTCATGATCGTATGCGAATGTAGCCATAACCATTGCAGCGAGAGCACTCCGTGAATGGTCCATCGAACAACCAATCGAACGGAAGTAACAGCAGGCCGTCTTGTTGGCCCAAGTTCAATTCGCGGCCCGTACCGTTGCAACGCGAGCATTCGTGTCGATTTACCGTTGTTGTAGATGGTTCGGGGGTCATTAGGAATTAGGAAGAGAATCATTCGTAGTGCGGTCTTCGTTGAGGGTAGGGCTGGGCAGAAGACTCCTCGACCGTCCAAAGGAATCGGCCTTCACTGTTGCTCTGGCTCGTATCGCTGTTTCGCTGGGAATTCTCGACGTCGCAGAATTCTTTCACGAGGCCGATGAGCTTTTGCGCCATGTCTCGCGTGTTGCACTGAACGGAAGAAACAACGACTCCGGCGTCATACCACCATCCACCCTCTTCAGGGCCACCGTAGTGACGATCTTCGAGGTAGACGTTCACATAGAGGGTTCCGCCACTGTCGAGAGGAGCGAGGTCGTCGAATTCAGGGCTTTCAGGCGTGGTCATGTGGAGGGAAGGGAACGGATACGGGAGAGGGCTTGATCAACAACAGAAGCTAAAGCACGATACGCCGTTAACGCATCCATCCGATCTTGGCTTTCAATCAACTTCTCGCCTTTCTCCAGCGCCTCCACGGCGATGAGGAGGCTTTCGGCGATGGCGGGGAAGTTTCTTTGCAAATCCCCGCATACCGCGCAGCAGTCATCCCAGTTCTGGTCCTGGAAGCACTTTTTACCTTGCAGTTCCTTCACGATGCCGATGATGTCCTTCTGGTCACTCATGGAATTGGAGGGAGGGAATAACAGCTTGGAGTCGCTTTAAGCCATTCGCTCCATAGACCGAAAGACCACGCCCTTTTGCTTCGTCGGAAAAGATTTCGACAGCTCGCTCGATTTCCTCCCGCATCGCCTTGTGGTCAGCTTCGAGGGAGCGGATGTAGGGCATGACGAACCGCAAGCGGTCAGACATCGTGTCGTCGAAACTGTCCCACGCGGAGGGGTTGCCAATGCTGTATTCGAGGTAGGCAACGATCTTTTGCACTTCTGCCGATGAGGTCGGGGTGTTGGTCATAGAGATTGAATCAGAACGCGGATGCAGCGAAAGCCCATTTTCTGATACGCCTTCTTCATCTCGGAGTACGAAGCAATGCACTCCCACGCTTCCCATCGTGTCCGGCGAATTCGATTGAAGTCGAATGTCGAATCAGGTCCGACAATCGCCCACGCCTTCGTAGGCTTCACGGGCTTCGGGGCCTTACATGTGCAGTACAGATTCGCCGGGCCGCCTTCACCTCCGGCTGGATTCTGCTTTCGATGAGCGGGACAGACAGGCTTCGGGGCCGATGGGGAGGAGCAGGGTGTCATCGGATGAAGGAATGGAAATCGTTGAAGAAGTCAGTCCAGGTCGAGCATCCCCTTATTCCGCACCGCTCGCAAAAACCTTCGACAGGCTTTCCGTACATGATTTTGGTTCCTGCGAGCGGCTCGTGCCGCATGGCGGTGACGAACCATATATGGCCGAAGATGCGACAAAGCAGCTTCATACGATGCTCGGGGAATCGCTCTTACAAAATGGGCAACAAGAATAAAATTCGCTCCGCCAACAGATTTCGCGGCCCTCCTCGGTATCCGGCGAAACGTGCTCCCAAATATCGCTCGCCACGCAATCTTTCCACTGCTGGGCCAGCTTCTCGACTTCGAAGTAGTGCATCGCGAGCGTGGGCCGCGTGTACCGCCATTTGTGCGAGCGGGACCAATCGCTGTGCTTGTCGATCACATATAGCTCGGCTTCTACCTTCTCGCCCCATTTCTTCTCGATTGCGAAGGCGTAGAAAGCCATTTGCATCGCGTAGAACGACGGCTCGAACGCGGCGATATTCGCGCAGGTCTTGATGTCGCCGATGACGCGGTTTTCAACATCGAAGTGGTCCAGCTCGGCCTTCGCCACCTGTCCCGCGAGCAAGAAGATGATGTTTTTCTTCCTCGGCTTCTGCGGGAAGAAATCGCGGCTCTGATACTCCTTCACGGCGTTGCCAATCAATTCGCCCTGCGTATTGGTCAGCAGCACGGCGCCGGGATTCTCCTCGGCAGTTTTGTCCGTGCGACGGGCAACGATCTTGTACCGCTCCCAAAACTTCGTTTCGCCCAGCGTGAGGAAGTCGTCGACTGCCTGGCCGATCACGAAGTGGTCGGCGGACTCGAAGCCCATATCAACCTCGTCGACGTACTTAAGCTTCGCGTGATATGGGCACTCTTTCAGTGCTTTGAGCTTCGACGACGTGAGGAAGTTGCGATTGCGTTCGCGATACGGCAGCTCGCGGTATTCCTCGGAGTCGAGGATTTCCAAGATCGTGTTTTCGATCTGATCGTCGCCGCCGGATTCGCGGTAATCGTGGACGAGGGCCGATAGTGTGTCGAGGGTGGTCAATTGCGAGGGGAGAAATTTCGGTAGTCGCCGACTTCAAGGCCGGCGGCTTTAAGTAAGCCATTTGCTGCATCGACAACTTGCTCATAGTTCATGATGCCCTGGGCAGTGCGGTCGCCTGCGTCAATGGTGGCTAACATCTGCGCGAACGCGTCGGGTGAGATTTGATTCATGGGAAGGGAGGGGGATTAAGCAGCTTTCTCCTTCTGCGGAGCCGTGCGGGTGATAAGAGGGATTCGCATTTTGTAGGTCTTCTCGACGGCTTGCATCTGGGCCTCATCGAGCCCCAGCGTCGGGATGACGTTGTTCCAGCATTCGTCGAGCGATTCGAGCGTGTCGCATTCGCGGAGCATTTTCTTCGCTTGGTCGACCGTCGCCTTCGGTGCAACGACAACTTCCTCGCCGGCCTCTTCGCTCTCTATGTCGTCCGCCTCATCCGCCTCAATGGCTGGCACCTGCTTCGCAACCATCTCGGCGTCGACGACTTCGGGCTTCTCATCCTTCGGCTTCACGTCCAGTTTCAGCAACTCCGCCTTCTTCGCATTCGCAGCGGCGTACACCTCCCTTTTCTCGGCATCGAACAGCTTGCCGATTACGGGCGGCATCGTGGCTTTGAGTGCGTCGAATTCGCCGATGGTCTTGCATGCCTCGATCTTGGCGAGCAGTTCGTCTTTGAGGCTCGCTGATGTGGCCTGGGCAGCGGGGGACGTATCGACCTCGATCGCGTCCGTGGGCATCATTTCCTCGGCCATGATGCCGGTGATGTTCGCCCACTCCTTACAAAGTGCTGTCTTCGCGGCCTTCTGAATCATCGCCGATTTGTACTTCCGCCACGGCTCCGACTGCCCCACATACTCGGAAAGCGAAACGTACTTCGCAAATTTCTTCCCGTCCGTCCGCGTGATGATTGCATAGGCACCGATGATCTCGCCACGGACAGTAGAAATGCGGTGTTCGACGTTGCCGCCGACGGCATCGAACATGAAGTGGTCGCCTTCGCGAACCTCGGCGGCCTGGATTGAATCGAACTGCGGGTCACGCTTGGCGATTTTCAGATAGCCGTCGCTCGATGTCATGATGACGAGCCGACCGCCCATCTTGATGCACCACACTTCTTTCATCCACGGGTTCAGCTCCTGGGCCTTCGCCACCGTGAGGAAGTAGGCCAGCTCCGTATCGGTTGTGTCCTTCGCGACGGTATCTTTGAGAGCTTGTTTTAGCTCGGGGTCGAGCTTCTGAATGGCCACGAGGCCGAATCCGCCGGATTTGTCGGCGGGGATTTGTGCGAGTTCCTGATCGGACATGGGAAGAGGGGGAAGAATCAGAACCCGAGAATCTCGGGAATGGCGTACATCAGAGTGATGAACGCGCCGAGCCCGACGACGATCTCAAACGGGCCGGGTTTGCGTAGAAGCCGGCGGCGGAAACCAGTCGTGGGCATGGCGCGACACTACATACTCCCGTATGCACTGGCAAGTCGATCGTGTTGACGCGGGTACATATTGTGATGCACACTCGGAGCCATGCACAGATATACGATCAGCATGCCCGACACAGAACACGCCGCCGCTAATCGAAAGTTGCCTTACGTCGATCCAGCGAGTGGAGAACAGGCCGTGACCTTCTCTCATTTAGTGCGGCTGGCGCTGCGACTCCTACCGAAATCGGATGCCAAGTAGAGAAGCCAAGATGGCAGCATATGCCATCAGGTGCATCGCGAGCGGCGAAATCTACGTCGGTGCCACTACGAACGTCGAACAGCGATTTCTAGATCACAAGAAGTTACTTGTAGCTTTTTCGCATTCAAATAAGCGGCTGCAAGCTCTTTGGAATAAACATGGAGAAGAAGGCTTTCGGTTTGAGGTACTGGAAGTGGTGAAGGAAAGATCACTGCTTGCCGAACGCGAGCGCCATTGGGTGAAGCAGTTTGAGAATAATATTTCTAGCGCCAAGCACGCCGGAAACTATCAGTGGAACAAGCCTCGTATAGCGAGTAAGAACGTGACATTCCGTGTCAAAGCGGATGACCGTGCGGAAATTGATAAATTGATGGATAAGTACGGATTTACGGAAATGGCGCCATTTATTCGATTCGCCATTAAGCAACTCAAGAAAGACGATTAGTCGTCTGTTCTTCTTTCCCGAAAGTACGCCTCGCCGAACTCAAACTCGATCCGGTCCTGTTCTTCCAGGCACCGGCCTTCAAGCTCCGCCGGATTGCCGTCGACGACTTTACCGTCATGGATGTCGGTGATGATCCGCTCTAGCTCCCAGAACCGGGCTTCAAGTTTGTCGCGTTCGGCATCGGTCATGGCTGCACCTAAAAAACTCCCTACCTTTCGGTGGGGAGGTGGAGAAACCCTTCTCCTATACCGACTGTTCCCGCGAAGTCAGAGGAACAGGCGATGCGATTAAGGTACACGAAAAAAGCCCCGGCACAAAACCGGGGCTTTATCGGTTACTGCTTACTGCGAAGCACAGCTCTTGTACTCGAAGATGCAGTGAACGAGCCGTTCGATGTGCGCGATGTTCGCGGCGACGGCCTTCTCGTTTGAGATGCCGTCTTCATCGTTCGTGTGGTTGTCGACGATGCGAGCTTCGACGGCCGCGCGTTCATTCAGCCAGCGATAGCCGATGTTGGTCTGGGCGTCATACCACTGTGCGGAATGGTAGGCGGCGGCGCCGACCTGGGCCGGCAGAATGACGAACGCGGTCACGACCGCGAGGACGGAGAGGAGCTTATTCATGGGAAGGTAGGGAAAGGATGTAAGGAGAGAATGCCGGTTCCTAACGAGGTGTCAATCCTTGCAGACCGGCGAGTACATGGCGATGAAGTCGAGCACCGCATCCGCGTCTTTCATGGTCAGCGTGTACAGCTCTTTCGCAAGTACAATCACGCGGTCCATGCTTTCGGCGTCCGGCTTGTTCTCGCCGGAGTACCAGCGGCCGAGCGTGGTGCGGCTGATGTCGATGACCGCGGAGAATTCCGTGTTGTCCATTTTCAGTGCCTTCTGCAGTTTGCGAAGGCCAGAGATGAATCGTTTGCTGAGCTGAGTGGGTTTCACAGGAGGAGGTGGAAGAAAGTAAGGCGATTACGACGTTACAGGAGAAGCCGAATGGTGTGAATGAACTCTTCGATTGCACAGGGGCTGCACGGCGGTTGCACGCCGCTTGCACATTGGTTGCACGGCTTCATGCAGCCAAAATCGAAGTTTCGAAGCCTGGGGCTTTCGAGAGTAGGGGAGCGGCGTCGTATTCTTCGTCGAGCAATTCTTCGACTCGCTCTTTCACCTCTGCGGCGGACGGCTTCGATGTGAATGATCCGCTCGCGGTTTTGCGGAAGAGCGGTTTCAATCCGGCGGCGGTGCTTGATGTTTCAAGGACCGCGGCGACATCCTGGCGCGAGAACTCGGGATTGAGAACGTGCGAATTGTTTGGACCGCGGACCAGCACGCCGACGCGTTCAAGGTTCTGTTTGATCGCCGTGACGCGGTATCGCGGGAGCCGGAACGCTACCTCGGCTTCGTTACGCAGCAGCGTGCCGTTGCGGAACAGGTGGTCGAGGATCTCAACGCGGGGAACGTCCTCGATGCACTCGGATGGAAAGTCGCTCCCGCCGATGAGAAACACGGGAAGGTCCAAGACCGCGAAGTACGCGCGGCGAATCCCCTTCTTCCAAATGAATCGCGTGATGGGCTGCCAGTTCACGGCGACGCCGATGGCGACAATGACCTTCGGGATGCCCCAGCTGTGCCACGCGGCGGCGGCAAGGAGCAGCCGGGATGCCTGGTCGGGCCAGATGAACAGCGACGCGAGCGAGATCGCGAGAAGGCCACAGAACCCGATTTTGAACAGCCGTACGGTCGTGCCGATGATGTTGTCGAGTGTTTGCATGGGTGTGGGTGTGTGAGCGGATAAAGGCGATTTAATAGCTCACCGGCAGTCGCAAGACGCCGCCCCATACAGTCGTGATCCGGATTTCGTCGATAGGCTGGTACATGGTGATTGTGGGTGTGGATGTAAAAGAAGGATCAGGCGGCGAAGGCGATGACGTGAATGTCGGCCTTGGCCAATTGCACGCCGCACCACGCGGCCGAGTACGCGACGACGCAACAGAGAAGCGTCAGTACGATGCGCTTTCGCAGAGTGCGAAGCATAGAAGATGGGGGAATGGATGTTTATCGTTCAGTGAACGATGTACCCATCTTATCACAAATTGTTAAAAAGCGCAAGGGTTCCAAGAGCCGGATTAGGCGGCTGTCTTCGACCCAAAAGGCCGGTTCAAGGGGCAGCATGTTATCCAGGTGCCTTGTTTAAGGGGCCAGAAACCGTGCAACGTATCCTTTCAGCCGCCTATGCGACTCTCGGATGGCCGATGCTGTGAAAGGTCACTTGCAGTCCGGAAAGTGCTTCGATTGCCACGCCCTCCATGCTCGGATCATCGCGGAGCAGCAATCGGGGCAGAAGGGACCGGGATGATTTTGGCCACGCATCCGTTTCCGGCACGCCGAGTTGTTGCAGATGTTCTTCTTCACTCGAACCTGCGGCACGGTAATGGCAAGCAGTCGCGGCATATCAGCGATGAGCATGCGGCTGAAACTTGAGCCCAAGCTCCCGCAGTCGAGCCTCGATCACGTCCGACGATTTCACGCCGATGCCTCGGATGCGAGTGATCGATGCAGGCGAATGAACGAGCAAGTCGGCGATTTTGTCGATGCCGCGGCGCCGGAGTGCGGAGTATGCCCGCGACGGCAGCAGCAGGAATTCGATTTCAGAATCGGGGCCGATGGTGCGGGGTGTGGTCATGCGAGGCGGTAATGCTTCCGGCGAATACGAATCTGATCCATGATCTTTTTGTCGATCCAGTCGTGAAGGGCGCCGACAATGCTCGTTTCTTTCCCCTCGACCAAGATTTGCTCCTTGATCTTCGCCATCCTCGTAGCCGAATCGATCTGCTCCCATTCCAAGAAGAGGGCGTCGAATTCGCGATGCCAGTCGGGGACGAAGCTACTCGCGACGAGCTTACCCTTGTGCCGATAGTTGATGCTGCTGCGGGGATTGCCGGGCTTACATCGCTCAACGGTCGCGTAAAGCGGAATTCGGCTTTTTGCCGATGGCTTGCGGTCAGAAGTCATGAGAGGGCGCGGAATACTTGGTAAGCGATTCCGGGGATGCCGAAGACGGTCAGGAACACGATGATCCACCCGATGATCGCGAGGCCAATCACGGTCCCCTCTTCGTCTCGGTCGTGGAACCATTCAACCAGCCGCGCAACGAATTTCCGCTCCAAAACGACGCGGGAAAAGATCGCCAGCACAAGCACGATCACGAACATGCCGACTTGCCGCAGGAAGCCGAACGAGACAACCGCGGCCACGACCGTGAGGATGCCGGTGATGATCCAAAGGAGGGTCACGCGGCGGGAAGTAGCTTCTGCTCCGCGAGGTAGCAGTACATCGCGGCGGCGGCGTTGGCGAGGGTGTCTTCGACAATCGAAGGCCGGAGCCACATGCGACCGCTGTTCGCCATCCAGATCAGTTCCCATCGTGGAACCAACGTTCCTCGCGGCGGCGTGTACGGTCGAGCGTGTAGCTGTACGATTTCCCCCTTCTCGGTTTCACGAAGTCCCGGCAACCTCCGCAGGATTTCTTCGGCGGTGGGGGCGGCGAAGTAGGCGAAACTTAGAGCCACGTTGTCGATATCCGGCGCGCCGTCCGTTTTGCGAGGCAATGCCTCGACAGTTACGAGGTTGTCCGGATGTCGAATTACCCGTCCCGATCGTGTGGTCCTTCGGTGAGGGCATTGCCAATAGAACAACCCAGCGTCCTGCGGCCATCCAGCTTTCTCTAGCTTCCTCGACCAGTCGAGCGACGTGACAATGGATTCGGGGGCACTCATGCTCGGCGGCGGGAACGGCTTCCGAATCCACCTTTTGACTTGCCGCCGAGTCGGCCCGCTGTCCGGGCACGATCAGGGTCGTTGGCGAAGTTGCCGCGGTTGATGTGCTTCCTTCCGTGTTCGTCAGGATTGACGAGGAAGTTCTCGGCGTCGGCCTGGTTGCGTTCTTCGTAGGTAGGCATGCCTCAATGTTACGTGGGTCCGGTCCTTCGCGCAACGAAACACGCTTGACAAAAGCTTGCGGGGTCCGGTCCCGTGCGCTACAGTCTCACCGTGCCAGCAAATTACTCGACCGACATTTCATGGCGTGACGGAGAGCTGCTCAAATGGGCACGGAAGTACGTCGAGCAGAAAGGAACAACGATTTCAGCCATCGTGCAGGCGCACTTCAAGCGGCTGCGGGCAAAAGATGCCCGCAAAGTTTCCCCAAAGTGACATGCCTGCTGACGAGGGGATGGCAATTTCTGAACCGTTTCGTACACTGACCTGCGTACGACGATCCGGGGAGAAAAAGGGTGGCGAGTTCATGGCACGGAAAGCTGGAGAAATCACGAGTTCAGTTGTAAATGTTGCATCGGTTCCGCACCGAAGCCCCTTTCGGTATCCCGGCGGCAAGACGTGGCTCGTCCCGCTGCTACGTCGTTGGCTCGTGTCACTTGATACGAGGCCCGCGGAATTCTGCGAGCCATTTGCTGGCGGCGGCATCTGCGGCCTGACCGCCGTCTTCGAAGAGCTTGCCGATACGCTGACGCTTGTCGAAAAGGACGAAGCAATCGGGGCAGTGTGGCATGTTATGCTCAACGGCAAAGGCAAGGCACTCGCCGAACGCATCGCTTCGTTCGATGTGACGCTCGAAAACGTCCGTGCGGTTCTCGATGCGGAGAAACAATCCGTGTTCGACCGTGCGTTCGCCACGATCGTCCGCAATCGAGTTCAACGTGGCGGCATCATGGCGCCCGGCGCGAGCTTGATGAAAGAAGGCGAAGCCGGGAAGGGTTTGAAATCCCGTTGGTACGCCGAAACGCTAAAGCGGCGGATTCTCGACATCGTTTCGATCAAGCAAAAGATCACGTACGTGAGTGGCGACGGCATCGAGTATTTGAAGAAAACGTCGAAGCGCACGGACATCGCCTACCTCATCGACCCGCCCTACACGGTCGCGGGAAGTCGGCTCTACACTCACTCGGTTATCGACCACGATGTGCTGTTCAAGACGGCATCGAAGGTGAAGGGCGATTTCCTGATGACGTACGACAACTGCGGTCCGGTGCTGGCGCTCGCGAAGAAGTACGGCTTCGACACGCAGGAAGTGGCGATGAAGAACACGCATCACGCCGTGATGAGCGAGCTACTCATCGGCCGGGATCTCGGGTGGGCCAGAGCCTAGATTCGCGAGCTTCGCTGCGATTCGCTCTTCGAATTTTTCCTTGGTAACGGGCTTACCCGCTACAAGCCCCTGAATCGCGGCTTCCAACTGCGTAAAGTAGACGGGGCCGCGTGTAAGTCGCGGTTCACCGGAGCTTTCATCAAAACGCACGACGAACCATGCGACGTCGCAATTGGAAATGTCCTTTACGGTTTCCATTCGGCCGACGTTGTTGATGAAATCTTGATCGATCACGACAGCCATTTTCTTGCCCCAACGGCGAAGCGTTGGAACCTTGATTTGAAGCTGCGGCATCAGCCGCTTTGGTGCGCTGCTTCGATAGTCGAGTCTTCGCGAAACTGGCGGGAACGGAATCTCGTCGGACTCATGTTCTAAGATCGCTTTGTAGTCGTTTTCCATCGCGCCGCCGCTGAAATACACGCTCTGGATTTCCACAGGGCACCATTGCAAGGGCGAAGTACCGGGAACGATCAATACATTGTCGATTCGACCGACACCTTCTTTGTCATTGATCGGCTCGTCGTCGGTGCTTCCCATTAAGGGCACGCGCTCCAAGAAATTCACCTGGCCAATGGGGACAGCCTCCGTACCGAGTAACACTTCGGAAATCCACTCGTATATCTTCCGCCCCTCCTCGAAGCGGCTGGGGCATGTCGCGCGAAAGGTGCTGCCGTTCTCGTTGATCGAAACGAATTCTCCGATTTTCTGATACGACCGAAGCGAGCAGATGCCCCCCGTTGGTTTCCAACAAGGGACGGTGGTGTTGATCGACAAAAACGGACATGGTGGCCGATCGACTTCGATGCCCTTATCGACGTCCAAATCGATTTGTGCATATTGCTGCTTTTCGTCCGTAGATAGGTTTACGAACGACTGTCCGTACCATTCGCCGATGCCAAACCGATATCTCGGCTTTGGAGGCTTCGGCTCTCGTACTTTCTTCGGAGCGGACTTTCTCTTCGCCATTCGCATTTCCTTGCGCGGCACGTTCACGGAGCTACGATGAGCCCGGCAGGATCGTGACGCATTGGGTGGTCCAATGCGGCGCGGGACAATCCCCCCGGATCGTCTCCCGACGCCACATGATCCTGCCATTTTGCTTATTCGCGGGCCTTGCGCCTACCCGCTTTGGGGGCGTAACTTTTGCTTGTGGGCCTTCGCGATGACATAGGCAACGAAGACGAGCGATTCCGGGAAGAGCTGAAAATCGAGGTGCAGCAATGCGCTCCCGACCAAGTGGATGCGGTGCTGTTCCGCCTCTCGGATGCGTCGAAGGAGCGGCAGCGGCAGATTTTTCGGCTGCATCACTACGGCGAGCCCGTGATCCTGACGTTCCCGGCGCCGGACAACGGTCCGCCGCGGGCCGCGTAATCGGCGCTCATCAATGCGCTCGAAGGATTGCTTGCGATTTGGCGATTCTATCGAAAATGGCCCCGAAAAACGGCGAAAAGCGCTCATCATGTGCGCATCGCGGCTGATACTTGCGATTTGGCTTCAGCTTGCGATTGTTGCGCCGCGCAGTGGCTTCGGGCACGCTCTTTCCGGTTCGATCATTCCCCCACCGGAGACAGTGCCATGAAACGTATCGAGGGCATCAAGGATTTGGAGCCGTTCGGAATCATCCCGCTGACGGGCGAATCCGACGCTCATATGTACCGCATCCTGTGCGACGTAACGCTGCACGGGAAACGCATCGTCGAACGCACGCTGGCGGTCGAGTTAAAGCTAGCCGACGAATGGAATTCGGGAAGCCGGGACTCTCCGCACGTCGGCTCGTTCCTGCTGCCGTTCGAATTCATTCCGCCGATCGCCGTGTTCTGCCTACTCATGGACGCGGATATCTGCGAGGTGTGGCTCATGAAGAGCGGCGCCGCGTTCGGATTCGGCGTCGAGGACGTCGACCTCAAGGAACGGCTGCGGCGGCACCATGAAGGCGAGCTGCGGAAGGTACTGTTTCCGCGGCCGAGCGATCGGAACGTGCATCAGTTCACCGGCCGATCGGCATGATTGGCCCGCCCTCAGCATGACGCTGGGGGCTTTTACTGGCACACTCCGGCCATGCGCGGTCTGCTCTGCCGGCTCTTGAAACACAAGATCAGCGGCGTGGATGACTTCACTGCGGACATCACCTGTTCGCGTTGCGGCCTGGTTCTGTCTCGCATCGATCCGCCGAAGAAACCGCTCGCGCCGGAATGGGATCGGAGCTATACGAACGGCTGCCGCAACAAGACTCGATTCGCATCGCTGTCAGAAGCAAACGCTCGGATGGATCGGATGAAGTCACGGCCCGCAACGCTCCACGGCTACTTCTGCAAACACTGCAGGGGCTTCCATCTTGGAAACTCGAAACCAGTGCAACATCACAGATTCGCCGCTTCGCAATAGGATCGGCGAACGAAGCGCGGCAATCTGCCGGGCGTGCGGTTCGTAAGGTTTCAACTCCGGCCCTTGTGTGTAGCGGGTACAGACGAACCGCACAGTTCAAAGTATCCGCTGCACAAAGGGGCTGCTTCCGCCTGCTCATGAGCAACGGCTGGATCAAACTCCACCGGCAACTCCGCGACTCCTCGTTCTACGGGCAGCCGATCCCCGTTGCGATCTGGATCGAGTGTCTGCTTCGAGGCGCCCATGAGGGACGCGAGCGATTCATCGGCCGCGAGAAGGTGTTCCTACAACCCGGCGAATTCGTCATGGGCCTGGACGAGATGGGCGAGACTGTCGGTTGCGGCAAGGCGACGATCAAGTCATGGATGGATGTCTTTGAAAAGGAGGGCATGCTCGACCGCACGCCGACCGCGAAAGGTACGATCTGCAAGCTGAAAAAGTGGAGTGAGTACCAAGACACCCGACCGCCAATGGACCGGGCACGGACCGCTGACGGACCGCTCGCGGACCCTAACAAGAAGGTAAAGAATGTAAGAATTAAAGAAACCACTACGGGGAGTCGGGTCGAAGATCCGTTGCGTACGAAAATTCTGAAACACCTCCGCTCGATCGGCATCGCGAGTCCGGAGGGGTATCTGCAATCGCTGGAACGGAAGACGAACAACGTCGCTGCGATTGAGAAAGCGTGGAACGACTGGAACCGCGGCGGAATCGTCGGCGTGACCGACTGGTATGCCCGCTGTTTGCATCACGCGGGAATTGCGAAACCGAAGTAGTCGACGCTGGCCCGCAGTATTCTTTGCGTTCGATGATCGCTGTGCGGTACGCTCGCAACCGTGAACATTGACGCGGCGTTCGGCGGACTCAAGGGCTCAATGCCGCACGATGCTGTTTTCCAGGGCACGCATTTTCGCTACGGCGCCAAGGGCGAGCACGTGCTGATCGAAACGAAGAAAACGCATATGCATGGCGACTTCGATTGTCGCGTGTGTGGCCAGCGAATCGGCGAGAAAGACGTTCGCTTTTTCTACTGGCTCATGGTCGACGGCCGTTTCGTGCTCGTACACGCCGCGAATCGTCCCAAGCTCCGCGACTTTTCTACGATCGACGAACGGCTGTTCAAGCCATCGGCGACGTACTCCCAATAGCTACCACGTTCAGATGTCGTTTCTGCTTCTCTCGCCGCGTCGAAACCCTGGCCTGTGGCCGTCCGGTCGCCAGGGGAACCGCTCAGCCCTCGGGCTTGGGTTGGAGAGGCACGATGCCGAACGATCTCCCCCTCGTGTGGCACGCCCACGATCACGGCCAGCAGTTTGCCCACCTCGGGCACGCCGTAGCATCGCTGGGTATCTGCGGGGCGGACGTCGGCGTCGTTTACGGATCGAGTGCCAAACGTGGTAGCATCGCATCCGCATGCCTAAGAAAGCCGAAAGGTTCGATCACGAGCTGATGTATGGCTACTGGAAGGAAGCCGGCGGCACGATCGCTCAGGCCATGCGTCTCGCGAAAGATGGCGGCGATAAAGATCGTGTGCCGGGCCACAAACAGACGTGGGCGAAGATCGCTGCACAGCACACATTCAACGAGCGGATGCGAGGTGAGTCGAAAACGGATTGGCAGCAGTATCACGCGGAACGCCAGGCCAACGTGCAGCAGACGCTCGACAAGATGGCGGAAGGGTTCGAAATGCTGGCGGGGGCCTTCCTGCAAATGTTCGAACGCGAGTTCAAGATCATGCGGGAGGGCGGCGAGCTTGGCCCCGAGTCCATGCGTCGGCTGCTCAGATTCTTCGGCTCCATGGAGTCGATCGACCGCTACTTCCGCATGTATTTGCGATCGCAGGGCCTGCCGGAGCGGATCACGAAGGTGGATGCCACGGTGACGCCCGTGATGAAATATGACGATCTCGAAAGCAATCCCCCGCCGAAGACGCTGGAGGAGGCGAAGCGGATGGCGGCGGAAGGCGAGTGATGTCAAGGCGAATGCATCACTTCTCGTTTGACGTGAGTGCTGCGCTCGGGCAAGGTCGGGGCATGGAATCGTTCGACATCACGTTCGTCGGCAAGCTCGAATACGCATACGACTACAAGTGGCCTCGCCTTGATATTATCCAGGCTGACGGTTACCGAATCGACCTCTTTTCTCGATTTCGAGAAGTGTTGAATTCTTTCGGGGGCAAAGGCGTCTCGTGCTCGTACTTCACGTCGTCGACACCGCTTACCGAAGAAGAAGCGATTTCACAGCTCGTAAAGAAATTGGCCGGCGTTCTCGAACTCTATCAAGACGCCAGCGGTTACGCATACTCCGAATACACGACCGGAACGGATTACACGCAGGAACTTCGTGTCGGAAATCACGATTTGTTCGAAGAACTGCGTCCGCATGACGGCAAATACATCGTGTTTCGTATCCACGTCCTGCCGTCCGACAAATGAAGTACGCCCGCCCTCCCTTCCCGCATTCGCTCTTCGCGAAGTTCACGTCGCTCGCCAATAAGCTCGGCTGGGGCAAGCGTGGCGATCGGTGGAAGATGCTCGAAAGGATTTTCGAGTACGTCGAGAAGCATCCGAATCTCTTCCGCAAGCGCTAATGGAACCACTCAACAACGACGAACGGCTGAGAATTGCTCTCGCCACGCTACAGAGCGTCCGGAAAAATCTTGACCACTTACAGGGCGAATCGGAAGTTGCGATAGCCGTATGCAACGATATCGACGCAACTCTTGCCCGCATTTCTGCATGAGCGACGACGTTAAAGTGATCGGCACGAATGAAAAGGGCGAACCCACAAAGCTCCATATCACCGAGTACGCCACCCTCAACGACCGCGGCCAGCTCATGCTCGAAGCCTCGGCGATCGCGACTGACATCCGCACGCTGAACATGCGCCTTGCGGGTCTGGGGATGACGCCGAAGCCGTTTCGCGATGAGCGGCGGCAGAGAATGATGCGCGAGCGAGTGGAGAAGATGCAGCGGCTCAAGGAGTTGAAAACGCAGTACGACGCTTTATCACCTACCAATTCCCCCAATGGCCAAAGCGCCTAAGTCCATGAAGATCAAGGTCGATCTCGACACGTCACTGGTCGTCGCGAAGATTCGCAAGCTGCAGGGCATGCAGGATACGTTCACACTGCGCGAGAAACAGGCGATTGCCTGGCTGGTGTTCGCGATCGTGTTCTACATCGCGGAAAACACGTACTTTGGCTGGAACAAAGAAGCACAGTCGATCGCGGAGCAAATCTGTGACATGGTGGTAATCGGCAGCTTCATCATGACGTTCCTTTGGAGGCCAATCCGCCACGAGCACACGGAGTTCAATATCGGTTCCCGCCATATCCTATGATCGCCGAGCCGTATATCTGCACCAAGGGCTCCGGCGCTGGCACGATTACGTGGATCGACTCTGCCGAATGCTACAGCATTTGGATCAATGAATACGGTGCCGTTCCCTACGCCGATTTCGAGCGGGAGAAGCTCGCGGAACTGTGGAAAAATACAAAGGGCAATCAATTTAACCTCGTCTATCATGGAATAGAATTCGCTCGCGGTTACACTTATCTTGGCTATTACTCGGATGACATGATCGGCTTCGATGCAAACGACTATTGTGACTCGTCCGAATCCTCCCGCCTCCTCAAGCGTGCCGAATTCCTCAAGGCCGTGTGCGAGAAGGAGGGGGTGGAGTGGTTGGCTGCAACGAAACGATTTCACGAGCTGGACGGCGATCAGCTTCACGAAGCAAGGAATCGGGTTTCTGATCACCTAAATGACCTGGCCGATCCTGACTGGAGGACGAAGAAACGCGAATGCATCTGCCAAGAATCACGCGAGCTGACGTGCCCGGCGCATGGGCCGGCAATGATGAGAACTTGCGCACGGTACTTGTCGGAAGGGAAAATCAACTGCACTACGCGATGCAAAATTTGCCGCGAGCCCGAACGCGATTACTACACGAAGGCGGAGGTCGACGAGCAGTTTAAGGGTCTAACAGAAGCGTTGGTTAGATACATAAGCGATCGACCGTGACATACTGCCGTCGTGCATCCCGAAGACGCGAAACGCATCGGCAACCGCTGGTGGCGAATCACGCATCTGCCGAAGATCCGCACGAAGATCGCGGGTGCGGCCATGCCGCTCTACCTGCTGCCTCCGAACCCCGTGCAGGACGATCTTCAAACGAAGGTCGATCTCTGGCCGTATCACCTGGTTCTAAAGGCCCGCCAGCAAGGCGTGTCGA
Organism: uncultured Candidatus Peribacteria bacterium; assembly: GCA_964652185.1. Taxonomy (GTDB): domain Bacteria; phylum Patescibacteriota; class Gracilibacteria; order Peribacterales; family Peribacteraceae; genus DALYDP01. Next base: position 32,671 of record CAZZDD010000006.1, read on the forward strand.
CGTTCTTCCTGCTCTGGCACCTCGATGCCACGATGCACACGGAAAACTGCAACACGGTCATCCTCGCCCATGAACGCGAAGCGCTGACGAAGTTGTTCCAAATCGTCAAATTCGCCTATGAATCGTGCCCTGACCGAATCCAGCTCGCAGACGGCACGTTCTGGGTGAAGCCGAAAGCCCGATACGACACGCGCAACGAGTTGTATTTCGAAGGGCTGAACAGCTCGATCTACGTTTCTCTCAAGGTTCGCTCGACCACGGTCCATCGCCTGCACGTCTCGGAATGGGCGTTCCTCAAAAACGCAGAGCAAACGCTCGCGGCGACGTTCGCGGCTGTTCCCCGCGGCGGCATCATCACCGGCGAGTCGACCGCGAATGGCATGGGCGGCAGCTTCTACGAGGAGTGGGAGAACGAAGATAGCCGCTTCTGGAAGCACTTCTACGGGTATCAAGATCACCCAGACTACTGCGACGAAATTGAGGACGATGAGGCGTTCCGGGCGACGCTGACCGATGAAGAGCGGTCGTTAATGCAAGTCAGTGGCATGAAGCTCGGCAACATCGCGTGGCGCCGGCGCCAACTCTCGGTCGCCGCCAACCGCAAACTGTTCGATCAGGAATATCCGTACTCGGCCGCTGTGGCATTCCTCACCTCTGGCCGTTCGCCGTTCAATCGCGCCAACATTCAAGACTGGATCATCCGCGAGCCCATCGAAACGAAGATGGAAGGGCGGTTGCTGTACTGGATCAAACCGCAGAAGGGCCGGCGGTACATCGTGGGATGCGACGCTGCGTCGGGCCGCGGCATCGAATCGCTCGATCAACAGGATCAGAAAGAGGGCGGGACCGACTATGACGTCGTCCAGGTGTGGGACTGTGAAACGCTCCAGCTCTGTGCGCAGTTCCGCGGCAAATGGCCCTACGCCAAGATGCATCACGTCCTGTACGAGCTGCATGCCGAATACAACGGTGCCTATACGGTCGTCGAAGCCACCGATCACGGCCTCACGATCCTGAATAACCTGGTGCGGGATTACATCAACACCGGCAAGATGGAGCGCTCGCAGCTCCATACGACGCAGTACGAGGACGCCAAGACGAAAAAGCCGATGTTCAAATACGGCTTCTACACGAACCTGAAAACGCGTCCGCTCATTCTCGATCACCTGGCTGGGCTGATCGACGATCAGGAAATCGTCGTGTATTCGCGCAAGATGCAAAGCGAAGCATTGCGTTTCATCATCGATGATAACGGCGACATGCGGGCGATGGATGGATACCACGATGACACAATTCTTTGTGGGGCGTTTACCACGTACACAATTCCTCACGCATTGAAGGCCGGACGGAAGGCAGCAACGAAGGCAGAGCTTGGAATGTGATGATGGTGTACACTTCTCGCGGATGCCCCTCGGCAAAGAATTTCCATCAGCGGCAGATCTTCACCGGGTGAAGCTCGAACACGAGCTGTATTGCCTGTTCGCCTGCAAGGACATCGACCCGGATAAAACGTCCGATCTGGCCCGTTTCCGGCTGAAAGAATTCTTCGAAAGCGATATTCAGAAATCGAAGATCCTCGATATCGCGTTGAACGTGGCGCCGGTGATTGTGGAATCAGGCACGGATTTCATCTTCGGCGAACCGCCCAAAATCGAAATCGTGGGCGCCGATGGCAAGGAATCAGCGACAGCGGGCAAGGCCGGCGCGGAAATCATCAAACGCAACGCCCTGGTACGCAAGCTCTCCGAATCGTGCGACCTACTCCAAGCAGTGGGCCACACGCATTTCAAAATCTATACGCAGGACGGCAAGGCACACATCGAAGAGGTGCCGTACAGCTGCTTCTTCCCCGATTACAGCGACGTGCCGATGGGTGGCGAATCGAAGAATCCGCGTATTGCCGTGTATCTCAATTCCACCGACGACAAGGGCAACCCGAAGAAATACATCTACGTCGAAGATTACTTCCTCAAGGAAAAAGTCGTGTACATCGGCTACTCGCTATGGGAGGACATCGGCGGGAAGATTGGAACGCAAGTGCCGCTCTCGGTGCTTAGTCTCGATGCAGGCAAGGAAAATGCTCAACTGGACGGCCTGACTCTCATCCAGAAAACGGATCTCGATGAATTGCCGATCGTAAAGGTCGATCTACGCAAGACGGTGAACGATCGCTACGGCCGCAGCACCTTGGATCGCGTGAAGCCGCTGCTTCGCGAGCTGAACGATCGCGTTACCCAGCTCTCACTGCAATTCCTGAAGCACCTGAATGCGAAGATGCAGATTCCTGATGGGACGGTCGCGAGGGACAAGAACGGGAAGATTGTTGCTCAGAATCTGGAAGTCATTCTGGCGCAGCAGGGAGATCCCGACGCCAAGTACATCACGAACGAAAACCCGCTTATCGAGCAGGCGTTCACGCATATCGAGAAGATCATCCGCAAAATCTGCAAGCTCACGGCCACGCCCGACACATTCCTCACAGAAGGCGAAAAGGGCGGCGTCGAGAAGGTCGAGGCACTGAAGGTCCAGCTCATGCAGTTTTTCAAGCGTGAACGGTTCCTGCAGACGATCTACGAAGAGGCCATCCGCAAGATCCTGTTGCTCGCGCTCAAGGCGGAGAAGGTCAGCATCGACGGCATCGACATCAAAACGACGTTCGATGCCGGTTTGCCGAAGGATTGGGAAGTCGACGCCAAGGTGTGGGGCGATGCGAAGATCGCGGGCCTGGCGTCTCGCGAAACCGCAGTGTCACGGTTCCAGGGCATCGAAGGTGATGCTCTCGCGGAAGAGATGGCAAAGATCGACGCCGATGAAAAGAAGATGCAAGAATCGCTTCTCGCGATGAGTGGCGACGATGAAGACGACGACGGCGACGAGGAGTAATATCGGCTCATGCGATTTCTACCTAACCCGGACCGAATTGCGGAATTGATCAGCGAAGAGCGCTTCAAGAAGGCAGCGGAGGCTATTCTCGCGTACGCCAACCGAGACGTGCTGCTGGTGCTGCTCTATGGCTGGTGCATCGTGCTCGGCATGACGTTTACGCTGCTTTTCACGATCCGCCTCGCGCTCTCCATTCCGCTCTGGAATGTCTAGCGTTGCCGATCAACTGCAACGGCGTGGCCTGGCTGATCGCGAGCTGCTCGAACTTTTCCGCAAATCGCAGGAAAACCTCATCAGCGTTATCGAGCGATCGAGCAGCAGCGAGTTTCGAGGCATCCGCGGCGAGCAGGTGAAAGCAATCGATCGCGAAATGATCCGCCTCGCGAAGAAGATCAAGGAATGGACGAAATCGGAAATCCCTCGCCTGGTTCTCGCTGGTGCAAACGAGACTCTTGATCAAATAAGGGCGTTCAACGAATCAGACTTCGCCTTCAGGTTTGCCGGGGTCAGTGACAAGGCGGTGCGCTTCCTCACCGAGCAGGCCGCGCTCGAATTCGGGCAAACGCTGATCGCTCTGCGGCGGAATACGCAGCGGGCCATCATGAACAAGGCAGCGCTTGCGCAGAAGATCCGCGAAAGCGTGATTCAGGGCGGGTCTGTAGTGCGGACACAGACAGAGCTGCTCGACGTGCTCAAGAAAGACGGCATCGCAGTGCTGCAAACGAAAAACGGCAGCAATCTTCGGCTCGAACCGTATACCAACATGCTCGTGCGGACGCAGCAAATGAGCGCCTACAACGTCGGTGCTCGGTTGCAGATGCTGTCGGCGGGTCGTCGCTTCGCGATTTTCCCGACGATCAAGCCCGACATCGACGGCAACGACGTATGCAACGAATGGGAACGCAAGAAGTACATCGACCTCAAGCGCGACCCATTGCCGCCGGTTTCAACACACCCCAACTGCAGGCACATTCCGATTCCGGTCAGCTTCGCGCAGTTGAAGGCGGAACGGCCGGATTTATACGCTATTGCCCTGCGTGATTTCCGTTCGGCTTCTTAGTCTTCTAGTGCGGGAACTGGTGGTGCGGACGGCAGCGCTGAGACGCCCTCCCCTCGATCGGTGCCGTAGATGTACCTGTGCTCAAATTTCATGTACCCGACCCCATCATAATTAACCGTCGTTCCATCTGGAGCTTTGTAGGAATATGCGGGAACTGGAGCTGGTGCAGGATGACTGACGACAACGGGCGGCAATGGATGATTCGGCTCTCGATTCATCGCGAATCGCAGAGCGAACGCCCCCGTAATTGCCGATGCAATAACGGTGGTCAGGATCGGCGCGAGATAGGTAACGTGCAGGAAACGGCCGATGCCGGGTTTGGTTTCTTCGGATGACATCTGATCTCCTTTTTGATGCTGAGTATTAGAACCTTTGCAATGTTGAGAAGCAAACGCGCTTGCACTCTCGGCGACAGTGGGTGTACCGTAGTCACGACAGAGAGCAACGCCTTCGGGCGGGTGCTCTCTTTTCGACGCCCCGAGAGTCGGTAAACCTCGGCTCGCTTCCCCGCACAAGCGCAAAGTGCGGCCCGGCGGAATCCGTATCACTTCCACCCCACCTCTTATGCCTCGCGGCATCTCTGCTCTTTTACTCCACACTCTGCACTCGCAGTACCGTGGACCTCGCATCCTGAACATGGCTGGTGAACCGACGCCCCCAGCGCCGACTCCGCCTGAACCTACGCCTCCCGCTACTCCGCCGGCCGCTCCTGCGCCCGCAACGCCTCCGAAACCGGAAGATCACGAGGGTCGGATCACGGAATTGAATACCAAGCTGAAAGAGGCCAAGGCGAAGCTCAAAGAATACGAGGACGGTGAGGCAAAGAAGCGCGGCGAGCATGAAAAGCTGCTCACTGAACGCGAAGCCGAGCTTGCCACCCTCCGCGGCGATCACGAATCGAAAGCGAAAGCCCTCGAAGCGTACGAGAAAGCCGCTAAAGAGCAGGTCGACAAGAAGCTCGAAGGCATCAAGGACGAGAAGAAGAAAGCCTCGCTCCTGAAACTGCTCGATGGTCGCCCGGTACTGGAACAATTCGCACTCATCGACGAAGCAATCTCCCTCGCCGGTGGCTCATCCGACTTCGGTGGCGCAACGCCCGCTGGTGGAGATGTCCCCAAGGACGCCAAGAAGAAGCGCTACGCCGAACTTCTCGCCAAACCCGATCTAACGCCCTCGGAACGGGCCGAAAGCCGCAAGCTCATGGTGGAACTGTCCGAATACGCAAATGCAGACAAGGGAGCCTTCGATACAGCCAAGTAATTCTTATCTCTTCATTTCCTTCTCCTCCTCAGTATGGACATTGGTATGCATACCCATTACGACGATCCGAATACGATCCTCGATCCGCTCATCCTCGGGATGGCGAAGGATATCGAGCTTGGTGCCTGGGAAGGCGCAATCTGGAACCTGCTCGGCGCTCCTGAAGAGGCCATTACGCAGGAAAAATTCGAAATCTACGATCGTTCCCGCACGGCGCTCACGGGCGTCATCGGTGACGGCGCAGGCACGGGTTGGGCCGATGGTTCCGACACGACGGACCTTCCGATGACGGCTGCCGCTGTGGGCGTGCTCACGGTTGGTGACGTGATCCAGGTGGAAGATGAAATCGTCATCGTCAGCTCGGTTGATCGCTCTGCCAACACGATCGATGTGTTCGCTCGCGGCCACGGTAGCACCTCGGGTGCTTCTCATGCTGACACGACGGCCTTCACGGTCATCGGTAAGGCAATCAACGACACGGATCTCAAGAACATCGAATCGTTCGCCGAATTGTCTGGCAAGTTCACGAACTACTGCCAGCTCGTCGCCGAAACGATCGACCTCACGTTCACGGACGAAACGGAGGCTCGCAAGGCATTCCAGCAGAGGCCGCAGCTCATCGAAGAAGCGCTCGATCGCATCTTCCGCAAGCTCTCGAAGAGCGTCATCAAGGGCGTTCAGTCTGTTGGTACGGCATCCGTACCGGCTACGACTGCCGGCATCCTCGAACAGCTCTCCTCCGGCGGCGGCGTTCGCACTCCGTTGCGCTACAACGCGACGGGCATCACGGCGCCGGAGACGGTGCTCAAGAACGCGCTCATCGCGTGCTGGAACGCTGGCGGCAACCCCGACACGGCCTTCATCTCGCCCGCCAACAAGCGGAAGTTCGACGCGCTCATGGAGCAGTTCGTCCGCGTTGGTCGCAGCGATGCGAGCATCGTCGGGTTGGACAACGCCACGGCGTTCCAATTCCAGGGCAAGCTCATCAAGTTCGTGCAGGATCAGGACATGCCCGATGGCCGCATCGAACTCGTGACGCTCAAGAAGGTCCAAAAGGGCTGGAAGCAGGGCGACATTCTCCGCGGTCCCGTCAAGGAACCGCAGCAGTCGAGCCGCGAGCTTCGCTACTCGCTCCAGGGCAAGTTCTTCACGATCGTGAAGGGCGTTGGCGTCGATCATATCGACCTCTACAACGTCGCCATCTAAGGTTTCTACCTCCTTTCGCTTCTAAGTTATGCCGATTATTGACGCACCATCACCAGGAGGCTGGTTCCGCCTCTTTAATCTCCGGGTCGCAGCAAAGGTCGTCATCGGCCTCCTCGCTGCTAACGGAGCTGTCGACGCTGGCCAAGGCGTGCTGGACGTGTACGGCAAGTTCCAAGGCGCCCAGGCGGAGTACTACATTGAAGCACAGCTCGAATCCGCCACGGTGAACACCGTGACGTACTCGGCACTGAACCCGCTTCCAGAAGGAGTGTCGGGCGCGATCCTCGCCATCGACGAGAACCTCGTGTTCGTAGGTGAGGTGCCGTCGCCGGCAACTCGATTGTCGGTATGTACGGCCACTGGCGCCGCACAGCCGTGTCGGAAAACTTCGGGTTCATCGGACATTATGTCCGGTGTGGTATTGGACACGGCCAACAGGGCGCTGTTGCTCAGTGCTACTGGTAGCATCACGGCCAACGGCGTGCCTCCGATTCTTGCTCCGCGCAACTACACCACTGCTGCACGAAAGTACGTTAACGCCACGTTTACGGTTGGCTCCGGCCAAACGGTGAGTGGCAATGCTCCGGCATTTATGAGGCTCAAAGTTGTTCCGTGTAATTTTGAAGGCATCGGCTGCTAATTTCCTTCCTTCCTCATCATGAACGAAAACTATCCTCTCACTCGGATCGGCCAACGCGAACTGCACATCGTTCCCGTCTCGTTTGAGACGAATGAAGTCGGATCATTCTCGATGCCGGCTCTCGGATACCGCACGAAGCCGATCTCCTTCAAGAGCGCCGTCACGAAGACGGTCGCCGGTAGCGATGCTGGCACGATCAAGCTCTTCAAGGCAGCCACAGAAATTGCCTCGATCGACGTTGCGGCCTCCGCTGCGATCGGTGACGAGGACGCAGATACGTCAATCACGGACACCGTGTTCGAAGAGACGGATCAGTACAAGTTCACGACGGCAAAGAGCACGGCCGGTGGCCGCCTCATGGCGTACCTCGAAGTCGAAATCCTTCCCTCCCACTGATCATGAAGCGCTACCTCATTAAGCATTCGTTCACCCTGCAGGCTGCGAAAGCAAAGCTCATGATGCAGGGCTCGATGTACGCCACGGAAAGCGAAGCCGAGCAGGCGGAGCTGGAAATCTTCATCAAGCAGGGTGCTTGTGAAGAAGTCGTCGGCAAGCCGGACAAGAAGCAGGGCGAATACCCCGCCGGCACGCCGAAGATCAAGCCGAAGGAAGAAAAGCCCGCGGAAGAAGTTTCAAACGAGGATTTGAGCACGGTGAAGGGCGTTGGCGCAGGACTCATCGAAAAGCTCGCAGAGAAGGGCATCACGACGAAATCAGCCCTCGCGGCTGCTCTCGTTGATCTCGATCGCGAAGAGGAAATGAAGGAGCTGCTCGGTAAGCAGCACGCGAAGATCGTATCTCAGTTCCTTTCCGCCTAACCGATGCGGGCTCAAACGCCAACGATCCTGAACGTCACGATGACGAACGCTGACGAGGAGTACTCCCTCGTCATTCCGGCGGGAACGAAGACTGTGCAAATCTCCACGGCGGACGGCACCGCGTTCCGCTTTGCGTTCGTGACGGGGAAGGTGGCATCGCCCACGGCTCCGTACTTCACGGTTCCGGCAGACACGATGTACGATTCAGGCGAGGGCGTGTACTTCGACGAACACACGACGATTTACCTCGCCTGCGATAGCGCTGGCAAAGTGGCACAAATTCTTGCCTGGTCTTGATAGAGCAGCCTATGCGAAGCGTCTACCCTACCATGACAGACGTTCTCGCCCCGCACCGTGCGTGTGAACGATTCCAGCGTCGCCTTCAATGGCATCGCTGGATTTCGACGTTGGCTGTAGCCATGTTTATCGCGCTCATGTTGTACGGCGTGTTACACTGATCCGTAGTGGAAGCTCAACAATTGTTCGCAGGCGTGGCGCAGCTCGGCCTCGGCGGCATTGTGTTCGTCATCTGGTACTTCGATCAGAAAAGAATCGACGCGCTGCAGGACATCTTGAAAGAGCAAATCGCTGAAAAGGAATTGATGCGGCAGGATCGTCTTGAGTTGCTCAAGATCGTGAAGGACAGCGCGACGATCATCGAGCGGGCTACGTCAGCGATGGGAAAACTCGAAAGGCGCATTTCCGCATGACGTGGTAGCATGAGCGCATGACGACTCCTGATCCGTCGTACATCACCGCTGATGAGGTGGAAGAGCAAACGCAGATTACGGCGTTGGCTGATTTGGAAACTGAAGACATCGAGTATTTGATTACCACTGCGGAGGATCAAATCGACGCGTACTGCGGTCGCCAAGCTCATCACCCATTCGATACGAACCTGGATCGCGTCTTTCCTCGCGAGCAGGATTACAGAGTCGTCGGCAGTGCCACGGGGCCGATTGAGTACCGCGACACGCCGGAAGTGCCCTACAACGTCAGCAAGGCCACGCTACGCCAGGTGGAATGGCTCTATACGCAGTGGTGGTCGAACCGCGCGACAGAATTGCCCACGGTCGATATGCCTGTGGAGTCTCGCAGTATCGGCGGCGATGGAAGCTACGACGAAACATTCGCCCGCGGTGGGCTTGGCCTGTCTGAAGCCAGCGTATGCGATCAGGCGAAGCTGCTCCTCAAAGATTTCAAGGCGGGGACTGCGCAGCTCTCCGTGACGAAGCCCGATGACGTATTCCCCCGCGCATGACCTACTCCGCACTGCTTCCGGAAACATGCACAATCCATCGCAAAACGGTGGATACGTCGAAGAAGACGACGACTGAGGAATGGTTTCCGCTTGAAACGGTGAAGTGCCGTGTTCTGACGAAGAATTCGGTGAAATCGAACGTGGAGAAAACGCAGTATGCCACCTTGGTACGCAAACTGTTCGCGGTGCCGAAATTCGCCTCGGTGGCCATTCGTGACCGTATTAGCCACGGCGGCCGCATGTACGATGTCGTCGACGTGGTGACGACGTACGCCCGAACGTCAGCCCATCACAAGGTGGCGGTGTGCGAGGTATTCGCCGGAGCGGCGTAGAATAGAGCCGTGGCGAAATTCCGCGTAAAGCCGGCCTCGATGCAACGCACTCGCAAGGGATTGCAGGATTTCCGCAACCGCAAGCGGAAACATTTTGAATTGGCTCTCGTCGTGTGGGCGGATGGCACGGTCGCGGAGATTCAAACGACGCTGCTGAAGATCGGTGCTTTCGATCAGGGCTTGCTCGCCGCGGCGACGGAGCGAACCGATCCTGCTTGGAAGGGGCCGAAGATCGGCGTCGTCGTGCGGAACCCACAAGAGTACGCCTCGGTCGTGGAGTGGGGCCGGCGCCCACGGAGTGGTGCGCCTCCGCCGCTCATGGCAATTGTCGCTTGGGCCGGACGCAAGGGCATTGTGAACCTTCCCCGGAACATGCGGTTCGACGGCGAATGGGGCAAGAAGTGGGCTGCGTCCGGCGCCATCTTCCGCAACATGAAGAAAGGTGGTCGAAAGGGCGCCCGCTCGGCAAAACCGATGGACCCCGTGATCCGCGACATGCTCATCGTCCGTTTGATCCGGCACAAAATCTACGAGAAGGGCATCAAGGGCCGCCATCCATTCACGAAGTCGTATGAGAGGCGGATGCGCGTGCTGAAAAAGGAGGTCCGTGATACGCTTGCTCTGCTGAAATGAGAACCGTCCCGCTATCACAGGGCTACAAGGCGATCGTCGATGACGACGTTTTCGACGCTGTGTCCTGCCATAAATGGCACGTCGAGCTTGTGAACGGGAATCCCAAGTATGCACAGGCACGACTTCCTGATGGCACCAAAATCCGTTTGCACCGTTTCGTGATGGGGTGCACGGTTGGTGACGGAATTGTGGTCGATCACCGCAACGGTGACGGTTTAGACAATCGGAAGACGAATTTGAGGGCGTGCACACAATCGCAGAACTGCATGAATAGCAGGAGGCGATCACATGCTGCAGCATCGTTAAAAGGGATGGTTTGGAATAAGGCTCGGCAAAAGTGGGAGGCTCGTATCGTCTACAAGAAGCGGCAACGGTATCTGGGGATTTTTGCGACCGAGGAAGATGCTGCTATTGCCTACGATGTCGCCGCACAACTGCTGTTCGGTGAATTTGCGCTTCTCAACAAAGCATGACGACCAAAGATGCGATCTTCCGCGAACTGCGGTACGGACTGGCTGGGTCAGGCGGAGCTTTGGAGGGGTTAATTGATCCACTGCGGATTAAAATGGATGTTCGGATACAGCCCGATTCCGAGCAAAGCGACGATGACTACCCGTGGCTGATCTTCCGTCGCATCACCAGCTCGGAAGACAATGCGGTGCGGTACGCGCGGGAGCGGTACGAATTCGAACTGATCGGCAAGATTTCGAGCGAAGACAAGAACGACGATCTACTCGAACAAATCCGCGATGCGTTGATCGACCACTTCGCCGGGAAAATGAAAACCTGGGGCAAGTTCACGGAAGACGGGACGGCCGATCCATCCGGCGGCCTCAAAATGCGGGCGATGTACATGGATTCCGTCGATATGACCGAATTCAACAGCAACGAGAAGGTGCAGATCCTGATGTTTACCTTTACTCATATCCGGTAGTAGTGCTACGGTGTGACCAATGAGAGCGGTGCCTTCGGGCGCGGCTCCGTTTCTTTATGGCCTCCCGTAAGCGATCGCCGGCAGCGACGAAATCTGAAGCATTAGACACGCTTACGCTTCGCCTGCGGCAGAACGCCTTCGTGAACAGCGTGTTCACGCCGGGCGGAACCGAAGTAGTATTCCCTCGCGCCGAAGCCGAACGTCGACTCGCGAGGACTCAACTCTGGGACATCGCTTAATTTCTTCATTTCCTTCCGTTTCTCTCTATGGGTGCTCTGAACGAAGACGCAATCATCATCGAAGTAGGCAATCTTTGGGTCGGTGACGATGCAGGATCGCTCGTCGATATGGGAGCGCTCCGAAACATCCGCTTCACTGCGGAGCAAATTCAAACAGTCGTCCAATCTGATAACCGCGGTGAAATTATCCGCAAGTCGCGCATGCCTGGTCGCATCGAAGCGGAACTGCTTGAACCGGGGGACATCGACACCCTGGAAAACATTTTCAAGGGCATCATCGCGAAGACGAGTGTTGCGGCAACGCCCGTTGCCGGTGCGTCGCAAGTGATAGCTTCGCCACTCGTAGCAAACGAGTGGACGGAACTCACGTACCAGAACGGTGACGAAACGCAGCCGACGATCAACTCGGTGACGGGTTCCGTGGACGGCGCGTTGACGCTCAACGATGACTTCCACATCGTCCAGAACCCCAGCACGGGCAAATGGGGCATCATCTTCAACACGGTCGCCATTGGTCCGACGCTGACGACGCTCACGCAGACCGCAACGATCAACTCCGACTACACGCCAGCCGCGTCGAAGGTGGCAACAGGCGGCACGAACCAGACCGCTACGCCTCGCTACGTGAAGATCATCGCAGAATCCGAAGATAGCTCGCTTCTTACGCGCGAAATCGTCCTCGAATCCGCGCTCGCCAATTCCCCGATGCTCTTGCAGTTCGTGGACGTGGAAAGTGCCGGTGACGTTGCGGTCATGCCTGTCGCCTTCGAAACGAGGAAGGGCACGGAATGGACGTATACGGACAAAATCGCAGTCTCGTAAGGGACGTCATAGGTTGGGGGAAGGCCGGGCCTGGTGGCCCGGTTTTCTTTGCGCTACGCTCTGGCCGTGCCTTCCAACGTCAATCAGGTTGTCGTCGATCTACTCGATTTCATTCCCGAGCAGTACACGGTGAATTTCGGCGTATGCGGCGCGAAGTACGTCGCAAGCTATGGGGAGGCTACCGTCGACGAAGTGCTCGTCCTGATGGCGGAAATCGACCAAAACTGGACGCCAAAGCAGAGGATGGAGCAGCACCGGAAGATCGTGACGGAATTCTATTCGTCACACCTGGCGTCGGGCGATGCCGATCGGCTCCGGGCAGACTTGGCTCTCATGCCGTACCAGAGCAATCGCGGTTCGCTCGATATCCACACGCTCTATCAGAACCTCACCGCGCGATACCCAAAAAAAGAGCTTGGGGAGGCGGAAAGGGCACCCCTCCCCTCGCGATCTGGATTACTCGCCAGATTGCGTTCGTGGGTTGGGCAAGCAAGGGATTCCTGACGCACGAGCAAATAATGCGGCTCACGTGGCGGCAATTTCAGTGCTACCAAGAGGCGTTCACGTGGCTGCTCAATGAACAGGGCGATGAAGGAAAGCAGGCGAACAGCCGCAATGATCTTGAATTCATCATCGGCGATGAGCGAATGAAGGATGCGAAGTCGCGCGAGGTAGAGAAAGCGAACGCCAAGCTCGCAAAGATCAAGGAACGACAGAACCGGAGTGCGCTACACTAGGAGCGTGGCTCAGAACACGAGCGTAGGCGGAGTCGAGATGGAAGCGTCAATCGACACTTCCAAGTTCGACGCGAAAATTAAGGGGATCGAGGGCGGGCTCCGAAAACTCGATCCGGCGCTCAAAAAAGCCGAGACGGGCTTCATCAACGTCGAAAAGGCATCGAAGAACACAGCGGGCAGCGTCAATTTGCTGCAATCCAGCGTCGCAAAGTTCACTGCTGGCCTGCTCGGCGCCAGCATCATCCAGCGTTCGATCATGTGGCTGCAGCAGTGGGGCCGCGCGATTATCAACGCCACGTCGAATCTCACCGAGCTGACGAGTAAGGCACAGGTCGTTTTCGGCGATACGTTCCCGCAGATTCAAAGGCAGGCCAACATCGTCGCGCAGGAGGTGGGCCGCGCATCGTCGGCAATCTTGCAGTTTGCCACTGACATCGGTGCGGTCATCAGCGCCTTCGGCATCACGGGGCCACTGCTCGACGACATGAGCGTTCGACTGGCGAAGCTCGCCGTCGACATGGCATCGTTCCACAACGCATCGGATGAAGAAGCGTTCATGGCTCTGCGTAGCGGTTTGACTGGTGAAACGGAACCGCTGAAGCGCTTCGGTATCGTTCTCACAGATACGAACCTGAAGCTCTTCGCGCTTGAAAAGGGCATCAAAACGAAGGTTGAAGCGATGAATCAGGCGCAGAAAACTGCACTGCGATATGAATTCATCATGGAGAAGACGGCGCTCGCGCAGGGCGACGCCGCACGTACCGCGGACAGTTTTGCCAACCAGTCCCGGCGCCTCGAAGGTGAATTGCGGAGCTTGAACGAGGAGGCCGGTCGCCTGGCGACGCCTATCCTCGCGGATGCAATCGGAGCCCTCGCGAGCGGATTCCAAACGACGCGGCTCTTTGTTCGTGCTCTCACAAGCGACATTGCGGCTCTCATCGAAATGATGGGCCGTATTCCCGGCGTCGGTGCGATCAAATCCGCGGTCAGCAACACGATCAACAGCATTCCGGGGGTGCAGATGTTCAAACAGTGGAACGGCATGTTCTCGTCGAGAATCGGAGCGCGGCTTGAAGGAGACAGGAAGGCTGAAGCCAGCGGCGAACTGGGCGCGAAGCTCGATGCGCTTTCGGGTTTCGACGCGCTTGGCGGTGCTACTGGATCAGGCGGGGGCGGCAGTGCAGCGGACGCGGCGGAGAGGGTGGCAAAGGCTGAAGAAGCGGTCGTGAAAGCCCTCGGGGAGCAAGCGAAGGCGAATCTCGACAATTTGAAGATCCGGCGAAAGGAACTCGAAGTCCGCCGCGACCTGGGCATGGCAACCGCGAAGGAGCTGCGGGAGCTAGATCGCATCAACGATCGCGTCGAATTCCAAGAGGAAATGGTCGATAAGGCGACGCAGGCATGGGAGAAACAGAAGGGCGTCGTATCGAAGCTGAAGGACGAAATCGCCGGCATCAACGAGGAAATCGCCGACACGTCCAAACAGCTCAATGATCGACTGGCGGAAATCGACGCACGTGCAAGCGAGCGGAAAACATCACGTGTCGCCGAGTTGATGAAGGAGCGCGACAAGATTCGTGGTTCCGCTGGCAATTCGGGTCTGACCGGCGACATGAGCCGGCGCCTCGGGGAAATTGATGCGGAGTTGGCCGGTGTAGATCCGTCGTTGCTGCAAGCGGGTGCGAACGAAGCGAGTCTGACGGAACTTCAAATGATTGACCGCGATGCTGAAGCGGAGAAGGCGAAAGCACGGCTGGAAGCGGGCGAAGAACTGCTCGAATCCCGCACGAAGCTCGCGGAAAAGACGAAGGAATTGAAGGGAGCGGAGAACGATCTCAAGAAGGCATCCGATGAAGTGGTCGTTGCTCTCGATACGCTGACGGCTTCCACGAATTCGAACTTCACGGCGATTGAAACGCGCACGAAGGCACACGTGTCGACCGTGATCTCGGAACTGAACAAGCTCAATGCGGCATATTCTGGTCTTTCAGCCAGTTCTAGCGGTGTCCCGGCGTTCGCTGCTGGTGGGCCTGTCTTCGGGCCTGGCACGTCGAAGAGCGATTCCATCGTCGCGCGGCTCTCGAACAATGAGCACGTGATTACCGCAGCCGAAGTCGCCGCGGCCGGTGGGCACGGCGCGATTCTCGAATACCGCCGGAGCCTGCGCAACGGTGTACCTCGGTTCGCCAATGGTGGCCCGGTAACGAACGACAACAGTCGGAAAGCTGAAATCATCATCAACAACCACGGTCGCGCCGCGGAGGTCTTCGCCGATCCTCGCCGGGCCAAGTGGGCCGCTCGTACATTTTTGTAGAACGCCAAAACCCCTTGCTCATCACGAGCTGTAGGGGCAGGCTGTTTCTGCTTGGGAAACGAACCGACAATACAACAGCGGCGATGTAGTGTCGACGACTGTACTCGGAAGGTGTACGGCCATGGCATGTGCAACTTGCACTGGCAGAGATGGCGGCTCGGAAGGCCGATCCTCAGTTTTCGAGATCAGTTCATTCGAGAGAACCCGCCTAAGGATGGAATTGGAGTCATTCCATTAACTCAGGGTGCAGTCGCAATTGTAGACGAGGCAGATTACTGGGATTTGATAAAATTCCCGTGGTGCCTTCAATCAGGTGGTTATGCATGTCGAAGGGAAAGAATTTCGCGAACGATGATTCTCATGCATCGGCAGAGTATGGGAGAAACAAACGGGATGGAAATCGACCATCTAAACCACAAACGTCTCGATAATCGAAGGTGTAACCTACGTCCAGCCACGCGATTCCAAAACTCGTGTAATACAATACGGTCAGATGGACGAAGTATCTACAAAGGCGTTTATCACGACGAAAGAGGATCATTCGCAGCCAGAATCACATGGAACAAGAAATGTATATCTATCGGTCGTTTCGATACAGAGAAAGATGCGGCACGCGCATACAATGCATTTGCAAAGTTGCTTCATGGAGAATTTGGAATACTGAATGATGTAGACTAGAGATATGCCAGCAATGGAAATCGTCGTGCAGATAGATAGCGTTGTTTTTAACGGCTCCTTCACGCCTGGTGCGAGCTGCTATCTGCTGATGAGCACGGAAGAGATTCTCGATGCTCTGCGTACGCGGCGGACCGATACGCCAAAGCAGGGCGAACACGGCTCGGAAGACAGCATTTCGTTCTATGAACCGCGTTTGCTCCTCTTCCGCGGCGAGATTCACGCCACAAGCCAGTCGCAGCGCGTCACGATGCAGCAAGCACTCGATGAAGCCGTAGCACTACCGCGCCGGCAGAGCTTCGCCGGGGACGATGGATACAAGCTCATCGAAATAACGGACGAGGACGGTGTTGAAAAGCAGCTCTACGCCAAGATCGAGCAGATGCCGCGGTACGAACTGATCGACACGGGAATGCCGGAATCACGGCGATTTGAATTCGTGATGTTCGCATCTGATCCAGCGATCTACGCCCAAGACCTCACCAGCCTCACCGCGCCCGAATCCTACGATTCGACCACGTTCACGTTCCAAGACGAGGATCTGCCGACTTTCCAAGACGGTGCGTTGCCGACGATTCAGGACGTGCAGGGGCAAGTCATTCAAATCACGAACGACGGCAATTTCGGATCGCCGCCGCTGATCGTGCTGACCGGCCCGACGACGAACCCTGTCGTCGAAAACGAAACGACGGGCAAGACGCTGGCGTTCACTCGCAACGGAGGGTTGAGCTTGACCGCAGATGAAACGCTGACGATCAACTGCGAAGCGCAGACGGCGGTCAAAGAGTCAGCGGGCGTCGAAACCAGCGTGAAATCGAAACTGTCGCTCGATTCAGAGTGGTTCGACATCGTGCCAGGCGTGAACGACATCACCCTGTTCGACGACACGCCGGGAGACATCACCTCGCAAATCGAGATTTCCTTCCGTTCGGCATGGATCTGATATACTGCCATTGTCCCCCATTCATACATGGCATCTAACGCCTTCAACAACGCCCTTCAAAAGATTCTTTTGGCGTACCTGGTCACTGGCGCGGACATCCGCGTGATTCTGTGCATGACGAACACGAACGCAGACACGCTGAAGGACGCGGTCAACTTCGTGTCAGATCTCACGCTCGACGAGTGTGATGCAGCGGGATACGCTCGCGTGGCGCTGGCAAGTGAAGCATCGAACGTAGATGACGCGAATGACCGTGCAGAGTTCGATGCGACGGATAGTTCCTTCACGGGGCTGGGTGGCGATGGGACTCGCCCATATCAAGGTGTTGTGATCTACAAGCATGTGACAAACGACGCCGACAGCATCCCTATTTGCTTCCACGACTTCGCCTCGGATGTTGCCGAAACTGCGACGCAAGTGGATATCCCGTGGCCAGCAGAAGGTATCATCCAGCTAGCACAAGCCGCTTAATTCCCTTTTCTCTATGGTCAAAGCAACCACTCTCAAGCCCGGCGACAAATTCGAAACCATCCACGGCGAGAAGCTCGTCGTGCTTGAAGTTCGGAAGTCCGAAGAGAAGGTGAAGAAAGGCGTCGTCCTCAAGCCGAGCCAGACCTACATCGTCGCGGAAAGCGGCGGTCATCTCGTGCAGTTTCCGCTGAGCAAGATCAAGGCGTGAGAATCGTGCTTACGTCGCGCGACTGGTAAACTGACGCCATGAAGTTTGAGCAGAGGCTGAAGGGCAAGTCCTCTCAGCAACGGGCGAATATCAAGGCTGAGGCGATTGCTGCTCTCCCCCTTGTTGGTGAGCACTCCCTCGATGGGCTTCGCATTCAAATCCAGGAGGTGAAGAAGATTGAAGGTGGCGTTGCGGTGTTTGCACGTGCCTGGAAGAACGGCAAGCAGCTCGGCTTCGGCAAGGATGGAAGCGTCGACATCGAGCGCTTTCGCATCTTCAATCCGCCGATTCTGGTGGATGATCAATTCGGGGATATAGAGATACTCTCGAAAGACGAGAGGAGCGGCATCATCACCAGCCGGAAGCTGCGAGAAGACCCAGAGAAAGCACTGAAGGAAGTGCTCTCTCATATCGTGAAGCTGGTAGGAAGAACGGATACGCAAATCATCAAGGGCAAGGTGGGCAACACCACCTCCTCGTTCTATCCGGCAGTGGATGGACGCACCGAGTTTTACAATCCCCCAAGCATTTATACGTGGGCAAGCATTATTACCCAAGCGGGTAATGGCTTTAGTGATTCATCCTCCGATCAGCATGTCATCGGTATATATAGCACCGCGACGACGGACAGGTACGAAGCCAACTATAAAGGCTGGTTAAAGTTCAACACGTCAGGTCTGCCCGACACCGATGTTATTGCATCCGCAACTCTCTCCGTTTACCCCACCGAAGTAAATAATGGACTCGGGGGTTCTGTGTCCTTCGTGGAAGGAACGGTGGCATCCACTACGAACCTTGCCGCCACGGATCATCTAAACCATCTCACTACGAAACTCGCCACGGACTGGGCATTTTCGGGAATTTCGACAGGTGCATATAAAGACGCGGCACTGAATGCGTCAGGAATCGCCGCCATCTCTAAAACGGCATACACCACGTTTGCTCTCGTTCACAGCAACGTGCTGTCGGGTTCTCCAACCTGGGCAAACACGGCGACGTCCAACATGAAAATTCGGCTCTCGGAGTTTTCGGGTACAACCTCGGACCCGATTCTGGTCGTTGTGCATGAGGCCGCGGCAATCGAAGCCTCGGTTTCTCCCCTCGAACTTGAAATCACGATCCCGACCGTCACCGCGAAC
>CAZZDD010000007.1:0-6134 GCA_964652185.1 uncultured Candidatus Peribacteria bacterium
CGGCATATACTAAAGAAAACCACACCGCAGTCAAACGCGCGATTTACGACACCCTTGTCATATACATCCCCGTCTCGGGGTTCACCTTGATCGTATCGCCTTGCTCGTCGGCGCATACCCGAAATCCGGCGTGATCAATAACCTCCCACCAAAAGGCAGTGGAGATATGTATCACACAGGAAAACCCCGGCCGAAGCCGGGGTATCCATCTGACGAGAGTTCGTCAGATGAGGCAGGATCATCATGAGAGATATCCACCCGCAAATCCGCGGGCAGGATCCCCGTAATACCCGGACAAGCCGGGAACGAGTTCCCCCTTCAGAAAGCTTTCGACGAGGGATGCCGGAGCACCCCCGAGGACAACTTTTTGCCTCCCTCCCGGCTCCACCACTTTCGCGATGTAAGCCATGCCTAGGCTGCATGCAGCTTCGGCCAACTCGTCGACTTCGCCGAAGCGACGCATATCGGCATACTCCCTCCAGTTGGAGAGAGGATGCCCAGGGTAGATTTCCTCCCCATCAGGAAAGCTACAGGGATCTACATCGATCCGCTTGTAGCAAGCCTCCTTCAGCAATTCATGAGCGCGTCGGATGTCATCCATGACAACATCGACGCCGCACTTCCGATATGCCGCGCGGATTCTCACCCGCAATTCCAGAAGCTTCTTAGGGTCGATCCCAGGGCACTTCGACCGATATGCCGCTTCCAAGCAATGATCCGCTGCCATGATGAGCAGCTGATCCTCGCTCGGTTGCCGTCCGAGAAGTGCGAGCACCTGGCCCAGGCTCGATGCCTGCGCGAAGGCCTCGGGCGGTTGCCCGAAACCGGAATCGCCCGGTCTATGGTGATCGCACCGACATACAGCTGCGCCCTCGGCACACACGGTGGGCTGCAGCACTCCTGGCGGAATGTCGCACTCGACCAGGACAACCTCGTCGTAGAGCGGCGCGAGTGCCGCCCCCTGACCGATGGGCCAGATCAGGGAATCCGCCTTGTAGGCGTTCCCCCCATGGACGCGACTTCCAGCCAAAGACGCGAAGCAGTATCGCTCCCCGGCCTCGTTTAACGCGACCTCTATGGCCGCCATCTCCACGTCATCTCCACCCAATACAAATACCTTCATTGCTGTCTCCTAACGTAAAAGAAAACACGTATATCTCATGGAATCCTGCCTGTGCTTTGAAAAAGCACAGATACACTATACAATATATTAAAACTTATGCAAGTTTCCCATTGACCATGTAAAACACGCAATAAATGGTAAATATAGCTTACGACACCCTCGTCATATACATCCCCGTCTCGGTGTTCACCTTGATCGTATCGCCTTCTCACTGAGATGGTAGGATTTCTTGTACATCATTAAAAAGCCCTGTCATTACGACAGGGCCATATTCCTCCTTTCAGTGAGGTTTTGAACCGTACAATCACATGAAGCACTATGCGCACAATTCACAATCGCTCATCCAGATAACACCCTCTTCTTCTTCATAATCATAGACATCAAGCAAAAGCATAAGCGTCAACCGACCACCATACATGTTAAGACTGAAGCTGCTTCGCATATTTCCGTGGTCGTTCCTGTCGGCGCAGCGAATGTTGCCTACACCTAGCACATCCTCCCCCGTCTCCAGCAGGGGAAGAATGAGGGCGGTTGCAGCAATAACGGCCGGGGTAATCATTCTGCCTGAAACGATAAGAGGCACTTGATCCGAAAACGTCTTCCCGTTGCTTCCCGGTACGAAGGGACGAACACGATAGATACCCGCCGGGAATGTATCCTTCGTAGGCTTGGCCTGTGATCTGATAAGAAACGAATCGCCTATCAAACCGACAACTCGCGGTGTTTTGTAGAGATCCTGGAGCGACCACCCACCATAACGAATAACGATTTCTCCAGACTGCGCCTGGGGAAGCGGATCCTGACTCGCGGGACCGAAACCAAGAAGGGACACTGCATCGTACGAGCGACCGGGGAAAGATGTGGTCATGGCGTAGCCTTTCATGTGACTGCCGATGGAAGAAGGAACATACGATCAAACATTGACCGTATGACACTATTATATTTTAATAGTATATTCAGTCAAAGTGTCTATAAATAACAGATACATATGCACTCATAATTTGTTTACTGTAAGCCAGTTATAGATGTTGATAGATTTATAACAAATTGCTACAATATAGACATGTTGCAAACGATTCTGTCCGAATTGGGGTTCACGAAGAAAGAAACCCTCATCTATCTCACCGTCCTCCAACAGGGCAAAGTTTCGCTCACGGACATCGCGGTTATCACCGGCGTGAACAGAACGACCGTCTACGCCGTGGCGAAAGAATTGCTGAAAAAAGGAGTTATTCGGGAAGAGATCGGAAAGAAAACGTACTTGATCGCATGTCCTCCCGAAGACCTTCACAATTTCATCGAACACGATCGAACGGCGCTCAATCGCAAGGAGCATCTCGTGCAATCGGCGATCACGGAGCTTCTGCCGTTCGCGAAAAACATGCGGTACGACGTTCCCCGCTTGTCATTCATCGACGAAGATCAATTAGAACAGCACCTTCGTAAGGAAAGCGAACGATGGACGCAGAGTGTCCGCGAGACGGGCGGCATGTGGGTCGGATTCCAAGACCACAGCTTCGCGGAAGAATACGAGGATTGGATCGATTGGTATTGGACGAGGAAATTCACGAAAGATACGGAACTCCAGCTCTTCACCAACGATTCGGACATCGAGGGAAAGATGAAGAAAAAACAATTCACGCGACGGCGCATGAAGCACTGGGAATCACAAAACGAAATCACCTCCACGCTGTGGGTGGCCGGCGAATTCGTCATCATGATCGTCACCCGCACCCGTCCGCATTACCTGGTGGAAATCCACGACAAACTCCTCTCACGAAACCTGCATGAGGTGTTTCAAAAATTGTGGCTTACGAGTTAGGACACCCGCGTCATATACATCCCCGTCTCGGTGTTCACCTTGATCGTATCGCCTTCGTTGATGAAGAGCGGCACGTTCACGACGAGGCCGGACTCGAGCGTCGCGGGCTTGTTGCCGCCCGTGGCGGTATCCCCCTTCACGCCGGGGATCGTTTCGATGACTTTCAGTTCCACGGTGGCTTTGAGCTGGATGCCGATCGGCTGTTCTTCGAACACGAGCGCATCCACTTCGCCGCCGTCGACCAAGTAGAGCGCCACGTCGCCGAGGGCTTCCTCGCTGAACGTGAACTGGTCGAAGGTCGAGAGGTCCATGAACGTGTAGTTCTTGTCGGCGTCCTTGAAGAGGAACTGGCACTTGCGGTAGCCCACGTCCGCCGGCTCGATCTTCTCGCTTCCCTGGAAGTTCTTCGCCACCACGGCGCCCGTCTTCAAATTGCGCAGTTTGCACTGCATGTTCGCCTTGCTCTGGCTCTTGCGGCCGAACTGCGAGCTGAGGACGATGAACGGCTCGCCGTCGATCTGGATGGCGCGGCCGGGCTTAAGATCCGTAATGTCGTACATAGAGAAGAGAAAGCTGTAAGCCCGCCGTAGCCCTGCTGAAGCCCATTCAGGCGAAGGCATGGCGAAGGTGGGCGGACCGCATTCTGCTGCTGTGAGGCCGTTCAGTCAATCTCGTTGGCCGCCTGCTCCTGGCGCACATCCTGGATATGCCCACGAACAAGCAGGGAAAGGCGGTAATCGGGTGCGACGAGAGTATCGCCCGATCCTTTCCTGCTGTTCAGCTCCTCGTACTTCTTCAGTTTCTCAAACAGCGCGACAAGGATCGCCAGCTCGTCGGGGTGGGCATCGAGCTTGTCCATTTCGTGGTGCAGCTGGTTGGTGCGGCCCGTGTACTGGCTGTAGACGAACATCTGGTCAAGGATGCCGTTGACCACCGCGTCGATCTGCTCACCCGTGAGCGGCACCGGCGCCGGAGCGGCGGGCACGTGGGTGCGGATGACGCGCGAGACCGTGCGCATCGCGATGGCCCCGCTGGCGGAGGTTGCTTTGTCCTGGAGCGAGTCGGCCACGCGGGTAAGGCGCGAGATCACTTCGCGCTTGGTGTTCGGATCCAATTCCGAATCGGTCGGAAGATTCTCGATGTACGGCGCGAGGTTCTCGAGGCCGAGCTGCACCGCATCGCTGTCGCCTTCCGCGGCGGCGATCTGGATGGCGTCCACGGCGTCGCCGATGACGGACGCTTCCACGTCGGATTCGTCGATCGTCGCGTCGGGGAGCGTGGCGGTCGTGTCGAGCACGACGCGCTTCACGAGGTAGATGTCGCTATCGGGGAGCTGCGCGCCGAGCTGGGCGGCGTTCTCTTCGACGCCGTCTTGGACCAATTGCTGCGAGAGCGTGTCGCCGGAGCCGCGCGCGATGTCGAGCATCGCGACTTGGTATTCCGCGAGCTGCACGGTCGCGCCGCTCTGGCCCTCGGCGATGAGCGTCGTGGCTTCGTTGAGGCGGGTCGTGGCCTGGGCCACGCGCTTCTTCACGGCCGATTCACGGTCGAAGGTCAGGAGCACGTCGACTTCTTCGGCGAGGCGCTTCACGCCGTACAGGCGCGACGTCGGCAAAATGCCGGCCTTGGCCGCGATGCGTTCGCGCTGTTCCTGGGCGATGGCGCGCTGGTGCACGGCGTCCCTTTGAAGATTTTGCTTGGGCCACTCGCGGTCGTAGGCGCCTTCCTGCATCGTCTCCACCGCGAGGTCGACGCCGTTATGGGCCACGAGGCGTTCGCCGGCCACGAGCACGAGCTCGGCCTGGCCTTCGCGTTCGAGGCGGGCGTGGCGATCCCACACTTCCACCGTCGTCTCCCCTTCTTGCACCGTGACGGACACGCTGCCGCCGTGGACCGTCACGACGCCGTCGGGCGTCACGACGCTGAGGCCGCGAAGGTGATCGGGCACGAGGCCCTGCACCCACACGGTGCCGGAGGCGAGCATGAGCGTGGCGAGGCCGGAGCCCTTCTGCGGGCGGTCGGTGAGGTCCTGGAGCGTGACGGACGTATCACCCGCGAGGCGGATGGTGCCGTCGTCGTGCAGGATGATCGTCGCTTCGCCCTCGGACGTGTGGATCGTGGCGCTCTTGAGGAGTTCGGTTTCATGTTCCAACGGCTGCGACAGGCCGTCGAGCGAGATCGTCACCACGCCCTTGGTGGGGCGCAGGAGGACGCTCGATTGGGCGATCGTTTGGGGGGCGATGAAAAGGAGCGGGCTCACGCGCACGGCGATGAGCACCAACGCGAACGCCGCCACCCACTTGAGGGGCTGCACGCGGACGCGCACGGGCGCGAATGCCGGCAGCAAACCGCGGCCGATGTGGACGCTGCTCTCATCGGGCGTGAGGTAGGCACGCACTTGATCCAAAAACCCGCGGGCGCGGCTGGGGGCGATGTGCTCGCGGATGCGATTCCAGATGCGGATCTGCGCGCCGTCGTCCGGTTCGAGGGCGCCGCGAACGGACCGCAACGAATGCGCCGTCGTCATCTTCGCGCGGATCGTCTTGAGCATGCGCGCGCGCTGCTCCTCGGTGGGGTCGAGGGCGCTCTGGAGCCGGTGGAAGGGGGTTTGGGGGGTGTCCACGGTAATCACTCGTATAAACGATGAAAGAGGGGGTCTGTTACGCCATACCGGCGTCTTTCGGAAGGAAATCTTCCAGTTTACGTAAGGCACGCATTTTGAGGATACGGACGCCTCCTTCGGTCATGCGCAGCACCCTCGCCACCTCGTTCGTGGGCAGGTCCGAAACGAACGACAGGAGCAGCACGTCTTGGTACCGCTTGGGGAGTTTCTCGAGCGCGCTACGCACCGTCTTCAAAGTCTCGTTGCGGTGCGTCGCGGTGTCGGCGCGATTGAGCACGTCGGGGTCCATCAGCGCATCCGACACTTCCTCGACGCCGTGCTGCGTGCGGTACACGTCGATCACGGCGTGGCGCGCGATGCGGAAGAGCCACGCGGCGAACGGCACGCCGGACCGCGCCTTGTAGGTGTGCAGTTTTTCCCACGCCTTGATGAACACGTCGGCCGTCACGTCTTCCGCCAATTCCTTCGGCAAACGGAACGCGGCGTAGCGGTACACCTGCGCGAAGAAATGCCCGTAGAGTTTTTCAAACGACTGCTCGTCGCCCTCTTGCGCGGCCACGATCCAT
>CAZZDD010000007.1:6234-14258 GCA_964652185.1 uncultured Candidatus Peribacteria bacterium
GAGGGTACCGTCTTCGTATGAGCTTGCGCACGATCAACGAACACTGCTCCGAGATGATCACGCTCATAAAACACAGCGTGAAGATTGACGACGCAGCGGAGCGGGAACGCATCGACGAACGCGTCCTGTCGATCATGCAGCACACGCGCGAACTGATCGGCTCACACAACGATCTCATCATGGCAAACGTCGACAATCACCATAAAAACAACGCGCTGCCGCTGACGCCGTTGGAGCATTTTACATTGAACTTCCACCTCATCGAAGAACCGCGCCCAGACGAACTCGTACAGCCGACGACGAACGCGGATCTCGAAAAATTCCTTGCGACGCTGCCGGAACACCTGCGCGAGACCTACCGCTTCGCCCACCGTGTCGCGAACGACGTTCACCCCCTGCTGCAAGAAGCGAGAATCGTGCAGAGACTGCATTTGAACGAAGAGGAACATCTCGTCCTGGACGTCGATTAAGCGGCCATATTGACTTTTCTTTCGACGAAGACTGAAATACTCCTCCTATGTTCACCACACTCCAACGCATCGGTTCGTACGAGAAAAAGGAACCGCCGTCGTCGTACCTTCGCGATATGCGCGAGATCGCCGCGACGGATATCGATTCGTTGAAGGAACCGTTCGCCGCGCTGATCGCGGACACGCTGCTGGCGAAACAGGATTTGCAGAAGTACCTCCAGGCGCAGGTTCGCATGAACGGCGCAAAGAACCAACTGCGCAACAACGGCATCAAGGTCCCCGCGGCGCCGGAGCAGCGCGTGGCCGAACTGGCGGACGCCTATAGGAACATGTATTCCGAAGCGATTCTCGCTGTGCAGCCGCCCCTCGACACCGAAGGAATCGCCGTCGCGAAAGTGATCGGGCATCTCCTGCGCGACTGCCACATCCTCGCCGAACGCCTTGACCGCCCGTTGGAGAAAGTCATCGCGAAACGCGCGAAGCATGCCGAGAGTGACGATGCGTCTGAGGCTTCCGACGAACCTATCATCCTAGAATTCAAAGAAGGCGTGGATTTCGTGGAGGCGGGCGAAAATGACGAAACGCTGACCGAATTCACGGTCGATAGCGTCGCGCCGAAGAAAAAGGCTTAATGAAGCCTAAAAAATAATGTCAATTGCACCCGACATTCTTCGGAGTAGCGTAGTGCAGTACCCCATCGCCCATGTCGCTCACTCTTCGTTGCGTCGTCATCGATCCCCTCGGCAAGAACCAGGAATTCACCTTCCCGGCCGACGAAAACCCAAAGCTGTGGGAAGCGGCGAAAAAACATCCGGTAGGCAAACGACTCGCATTGAACGATGTGCACATCGAGGTGCTGCCGCTCGAAGGCGGTCCGGTCGGATACGACATTTCGCGCACGCACGAAGAACTGACCAACGCTCTCAGCGGACTTTCGCAGATCAACGTAACGCGGGAGCAGATGGTCCTCGTTCTCCAAGCCGATACGCTCCCGCAAGACCACCCCGCCATTGCCGATCTTCTAAAAACGAACGACACCACCCACAATACCGACATCGTGTCCGGCGCGGCCAGCGACACGGGCAAGATCAAACTGGATCCGAAAGAGGCGCAGCGCCAATACGAAGCGAAAAAAGCAGCGCAGCACGTGCAACAGCCTGATTCGCGATCGGCCGCGAACGCACAATTGAAGAGGCTCTTCAACAAACGGTAAGCCGATCGACTTGCGCATCACCCGTCGCCAAGCGACGTTTTTTACACGTCGAACATTTCAAAACATATGTTTCCGGCCTGAATTTTGCAGAGATATAATTGACAGAATACAAAATATTGTTATTATACCTCACCCTTATTTTCCTCAGTGTCCGAGCCGAACTCCCCCACCACGGGCCCCTTGGATGCGGAATTGGAAGCGCTGCTCTGGGACCAGCAAGAGGTGCAGCAGCGCATGATCGAGCTGGCCCAAGCACGCGTCACCGCGGCGCTCGCGAAAGCCGTGCCCGAGCATCAGGACGTGAGCGCGACCACGTTTTCACGCATCGGAAAACTCCTCGACGGCGTGCGGGGACGCATCGCGAAAATGGGAGACGCGGTGAACGATCTCTTTTCCAAGCCCGCCGAACTCACGCCGGAAAAAGTCGCGTTGCGCATCGAGCAAGCATCGGCCGCGATGCAGGCCGACGTCGCCAAGCTCTGCCAGAACGGCGTGAACGACGAAGCGTTGCACAGCGTGCATGCGGCGATCGCCTCGGCCATCGGCTCGCCCCTGCGCGCGGAGGATCTGAAGGAAGACGCGATGTACCGCGCATTGGAACACGTGCCGACCGGCAAGAGCGAAATCTCGGTTCACGCGTTCTTCGGTGAAATCGAAGAAGAGAAAAAAGACGAACCGAAGGGCGGCGAAAAAACGAAAACGGCGCAGACGACGACCGGAACGACCGTGACGCCGGGAAAGGCCGAAAAAGCGAAAGAATTGCCGAAGTTGAAGACGGAGTGGAGCGATGAAGAATTGCTGGCATTCCAACCGCTGTCAGGAGCGCGCGTCTGCTCGATCACGCCCAGCCTGCGGAAAACACAATGGGAAAACACCGTGGACGCTATCGTGCAGGAAATACGGACCGGCCACATCAATCATCCCACGAACGCCAGTACGGAACCGAAGTCGATAGAGTCCATACGGAAAGCGCAACCGCTCGCCGCGCAAGCGGTCGACAAAAACCTACGGCAATTCGCCATGTTCGATACGACGAAGAACATCGTCATCGAGGCGGACTTCCTGGAGAACCTTCCGGATCACATCGTGAAGGAAATCAATGGATTGATGGCTGCCACTGCGAAAGCGGTAGACGCGCGCATAACCGACTACCGCATGGAAGAAAGCCAACGGCTGGTGGTGCGCGGGCATATCCAAGGCTTCATCAATCATCTTCTCGACCGATCGAAGGCAGTGGAGTACGGGCCATTCGCTCGCTTCTCAAGGCCCGACGACGGGTCGATCACGCTCCTCGCGAGCAGCGCGCCGCAGCGAACGGAATACGGTGATGTGGGAGATCATGAAGAGAAATCAGGAGCGACACTACGGCAATTCGTAGAGAGAGAGGGCGTCCTCCTGGAAGGCAACACACGCTACTGGCTGCACACTCTCCACGAACATATCGAGCGCGCGCACGAAAAACTGTGCGCGAAGTATCTCAATAAAATAATGACCGTCGCGATCTTCGAACAGCACATGGAGGATGTCGTTCGCGCCCTCATGGCGTGGAACGGAGGGGATTGCCCACCCGATATCGCGCGACGCATGTTGAACGCCGCGCTGCGCCATAACGTGGCAAGCGCGCGCAAATCCTACGTCCAGCATCTCTACGCGCACCGCACGGTCGGAATGGAACTACCGGAAGAAGAACGTGTCGCGCTGGAAACACTGCTCTCGAAGCCGTACTCGATCACCCACCTCTTCGACGCATCCGGAAAACTCCTCCCCTCTTCCTCCCAGGAACAGAAAGAAACCGTCCCCACCATCGAACGCGCCGAGATCGTGCGCATGGTCGACGACATGTTCGTGCGGATGGCGGAGACGCCGACGGGCAAGCACCAGCGACTGGCGCTGCAGGCAGCGCGGTGGAAAATGATGCCGCTCATCCAGACTCTGCCCGAACAGCTGACGTCGTACGAGCCGGTCGCAAAGGCGTTATGGCCGATCACGCTGCGGATCGGAAACCACACGCAACTCTATAAAACCGGCTCCGCAACGGAATTATCGCAGGTTTCGAGGCCGCCGATCGTCGACATGCTGTTCAACCACCTGCTCGTGCTGCAGTCGCGCGTCCAAGCGCGGCTCGGGACGAAATGCGTGAGCCGGCGAGATTTCGGGCGTGACACGGAAGACGTCTTACGGGACATCCCCGATCTCCAGCAGAAGATCAGCATGGCCAATCCGCAGGAGTTCGGCGCCGTGATGCATCGATGCGGGGATGCTTCGCACGGGCTCGTGAGCTCGCTGCCCCTCGACCTCGACGAATACACGGCACGCATGTTTTTGGCGGAATCGGCGCGCATCATGAAGGAACTGGAACGATTCAGTGCCGACGCGGTGCATCCGCAGGGATTCCGATCGTTCCTGTCGGAAATGCACAACGGCTCGCAACGCGTGTGCGACGAATTGTTCCGCGAGGCGAAACCCGTCACGGAGGAGCGAACGGTGCCCGCCTCGAGTTTGGAAGGAGAAGAACGCGAATTCTTCCGCGGCACCACGCTGCCCATCCTCCGCCTTGAGCTCGAATACTTGATCGAGAAGTGCCTCGAACGCGCAACAGGTGTCGCCCGCGAAGAGACGAGCGGGAAGAAATCGGACGCGATGGTGCAGTCGATGATGGCGAAGATCCGCGAAGCGCTGGCCGCGTGCCCCGAGACGCTGCCATCGTACGATGCACTTACCCCTCTCCTTGAGACGCTCCTCGAAATTTCATACGACAAAACGCGCTTTTCATACTACGAAAAAAATGAAAACGCCGCGAAGATTCACCGCATTTTCGAGGAACAGCTTTCCTGGGCGATCATCCATGCGCGCGTCTTCTTCGACGTGCCGGTCATCAGTTTGAACGATGCGGAGGCGCTGTTGCGGCAGATGATCAAAGAGATGAAATTCAACGACAAAGCATTCGCGGCGATGACGATCATACCGTACGAAACCGCCCAAGGATTCATCCAACGCGGAGTGAACCTCACGCCGAACTGCGGATACGACGAAATCATGTTCAGAAAGAGCAAGCACTGGAAAGAGATCTTCGCGGGGTTCGAAAGCGCGAAAAGCGCCGGCGTGGACGAGCGAAAAATCGAAGTGTTGATGGGGTATATCGCCACGATGGACCAGCGAATTTTGGAAGAAATCCGCACGAAAACGCCCCTCACCTTCCAACGATCGACGACCAACAACCTCCTCGGCAAAGACTGGTTGTTCGACCAAGCCGAACAGGAATTCGTAAAACAACGCATCGCGTCCATATGCGAAGAAGCGGGTCAGCCCGTTCCTCATGCACTCTCCGAGGAGCAATTGCTGGAATACCTCGCGCTCACAAGCAGCCCGTTCCATCTCTGGGACCATGAAGTAAAAATAAAGAAGGATTTCCAGACGATGGAAATCGACAGGGCGGTCCTGTTGGCCGACCATGGTCAGAATACCGTCGTTCTCCCTCTCTTTCTTTCCCAAGAACGATGGGGCGAGGGCACGGTGGAAAAAGAACGCGCGGTTTCCGCGCTGAAGACGATCGTGCGAGAGCTCCCGCAGATGGCTCAATCCTCCGTAAACCACCCCGTTGATTGCAGCGAAATCGTGGAAAAAATCCTACGGGGATGCCATCGCTGCTTCCCGGCATCGACGGAACCCTTGCGATACGCATGCATCGTCGGTGGCTTAATGGACGGAGCATTAGCAACCGTTGCGATACAGGAAAAGGCGGAATACAAACGCGACATCCTCGATCCGCTAGCGGCGACCGCAGCGGCTAAATTCCTGCAGCTGTTGATGCAAGAAGAAGAATCGCACGAAGCCGCCGACGAAAGCGATGAAGACGAAGAAAACGAACCGACGCTCACGCGCGACGAAGCGCTCGCATCATTCCTAAACAACGCCCCGAAGCCGCTCAACGCCGACGACGCGCTCACGCAACCGTGGGTCGACATGATGCTCAAAGCGATCGAGCGCTTTCCGGAGCAGATCGAATCGTACGACCAATTCGAAGATCTCTTCCGTTCGCATTTGGATTTCGATGCCAAGCTGGAAGAACTTGTTGAAAACATAGAATTCCCAAATCTTTTAACGATCACTAAATCCATCAGCACAGCATTCAATAGGACGCTCACATTCTGGCGAAACCGCTTCTCGGTCGCGACCTTCGATGCGAAAGTATTCGACGCGAAAAATGAAGAGTCCAATCAACTCCTCCAAAATCGCGTCAACGATGAATTAAACGCCCTCCTTCCTCAACTAAAAGCCTCCGCAGTCTCACACAAAGACGTCTGCGACACATTGGCGGAATGCGTGGCAAAGGTGAACCGATACAACGTGTTGGTACGCGCGATTTGCCCGAGAAATGGGGACCGACTCTATGCCTTACTCGACCTCGAAAGAGGCGAACGAACGTGCAAGCAGATATACAACCGTATACTCCTTCTGCGCGGCATGCCGTCAGAAATCTGCGAGTGGATCATACGCCTTGTTGATGACTCATACGCCACCTCACACCGGAATCTCGACGAAATACTCCCTCCGGAACCCGCCCCCCTCTCGCGCCAGCAGGTCCGCGCCACGTTCAACGAGCACCAGCCGAAAACACTCACGCACGCCGACCTTACGTGCTGGCAATGGATCGCGGAAATAGGAAGCGCGATCGACGCGTTGCCCGAGCGCATAGAGTCGTACGCACAACTGGAACCGCTCCTGAAAAAACACGGTGAGTGGGCCGGAAACCTCCTGGACGCAAACGAGGCAGACATGAACACCCTGATAACGTACATCCAGAATGTCACCGCGGCGTTTAACGAGATGCTTGACGCATGGCGCGCGCCGTTCAACGTTCCCACGGTCAAAAAAACGGCCACCACCGGGCAATTTTCAAAGGCGCAACAGTTGGTCATGCAGCGAACGGCCGATAAGCTCGCGAATTTCGACCATCCCATCAAGAGCGATCTCGCGTTCGTCAGGGTCATTCAAGAAATCGCCCAGAAGAACAACGAGCGCAACCTACTCTTGTCGGCGGCCATGCCGACGCTGTTGGACCCTGTATGGGTGCACGCTCATGCGTACACATGCATGCGCTTCGGCCAACAGAACTCATCCCGCACCTTCCTGAGGGAAGGAATGCCGACAGAAGTCTCTGATTTCCACCGTCGGATGCAAGAGGAGAACTTTGCGATCGTACGCGACGAATTGCTCAAACTCTTCCCCAGGGAACCCGGCACGCTGAAGCGCGACGCAATCCTGGAGCAGCTCCGGTCCATCGTTCCTAGCGAACGGAAATCGCTCGAAAGGGTAATCGAACTATGGCAAGAGCGCATGGAAGAAGCGATCGGGCGTCTGCCCGACACAATAGGATCGTACAATGAGCTCGGCGGCGTGATAAGCGCGCACATCGCACATGCGATCGAGTTATACGAGGGAGGCGTGTTCAGTAAAAAACTTGTCGGTGAACAGGTCAGGCGCATGGAACGGGTCTGCGAGATCGTCGGAAAGGCGTTCGAGGGACTTGTGGAATCGTGGAGAACGACCTTCAACACGGCGACGATCGATCCACTCGTACTCAGCAAAGTGAAGCGCGAGATCAACCAGAAAAACCTTGAAAAAAGGAAGGAGAAGCTCGATAGCTTCCCCATCGAACTGACGCTGGCGAAACGCTTGAACCACGAGATGAACCTCGCGAGCGACTTGATGGATCCGTTCTTGGAATTCGTCTATCGCGCGGTGCCTAGCACGCCAGACAAGATCACGGCCATCGCGACGCACAACCTGATTTGCCGCGCCGGCGCGAAACTGTACAAGGACTCGCTTGAGCGCCTGAATGTCCCGCCGGAAATACGGCAGGCGATATTGGGTCCTTTCGAGGAAGGGCGCCTGCGCATGATCGATGCGATCACGGCCCTCTTCCCCGCGCCCGTGCAACAGCCGGAGCCGCAGCCCGCGCCGAACGAAAAGAAGAAAAAGAAGAAGATCGTCGTCGGCACATCCTCGCTGCTCCTCGAAACGCCCGCCGGCACGCCAGTAAAGCCGTTCTCGACGGACAACCTGATCACGCTCATCAACCGCATCCAGAAGAAGGTCGCCGCCTTCGGCGAAGAGGTCCTGGCCTGGCGGGCACGCGCGCGCGAAGTCTTCAAAAAACTCGGCGAAAAAGCCGACGCGACGCCGCACTACGCGACGATCCTCTCGGGCTTCGGCTGGGCGATCGACCAAGCGACGAACGTCGACCTGAAAGCCGCGCTCACGAAGGAACTGCTCGCGTGGCGCGCCGAAATCGAAGGCGGGACCGCAACCCCTCCCGCTGTGACGACTTCCACGGAAAG
>CAZZDD010000007.1:14358-22628 GCA_964652185.1 uncultured Candidatus Peribacteria bacterium
TTCCACGGAAAGTACTGTGCCGCGCACCGATCTCGACGCCGCGCTCGACGCGCTTGAGATCCCGACCGACCCCGCCGCCCGTGGTCGCCACGTGGCACGCACGGCGGAGGCCATCCTCGGCCACGGCATCGCATCGGCCGCGCACAGGGGCAAGTTGACGCCGGAACAACTGACGGACATCGAAGGAAAACTCGGCCCCATCGTCGAAACGCTCGCTACGACCTGCACGGCGGGATCCGGCAACCGCGAAGCGCTGCACGCCGCGATCCTCCAGGCCGCGCGTGCGACGGGCTCGCTGGAGGTGGAAGAAATCGTCGCCACGACGCTCAAGACGCCCGACCTCGCGGACATGCTCTTCGAACACATGCCGGAAGAAGGCGCCGGCGCCGCGGCCACGGTGGCGAAGGTCCGCACGACGAAGACGCGAGCCCGCGAAGACGCCGAAGCGGTGCGCATCGCCGCGGAAGTGCCCGGCAAAGTGCAACGGGTGACCGCACTGCGCCGGCAAATCGCCAAGGTCGAAAAGAACCTGGCCGAAAAAGCGCAGCAAGCGGGAACAGCTGCGGAACGCGCCGAAGCCGCCGACCAGCTGACGGAGCTGCAACAGATGCTCGAAGGGATGCTGACGCTCTTCCCCACCACCGATGTCGATTAACGCGCGCACTGATCTCTGGCCCGTGGTCGACGCCGAGCTTCCCGCGGTGCTGCGCAAGCACGCGGACCACGCCGACGCCATCACGGCCGCGGTGGACGACCTGAAACAGCAGTACGCCGAACGCATCTTCGCACACGGCGGCGAAGTGCTGGCTCTATGCAGGAGCATCGACGAACATCCGCTCGTCGCGGAGTTGCCGCCGGCGGTGAAGGAAACGCTCAAAGGCTTGCGTCGAAAAATCGGACTGGTGAGCTGGCAAAAAAGCCCCGGTTTTGCCGCCATGACCGTACCGGTGATGGACCCGGACGGAACGCTCCGCGCGGGCAACGACGACTTCGACGTCATACACCCCGATACGGGGGAAAAGATGAAACCACGCGACGTCCTGAAAACGATCATGATCGACTACCTGGCGCTCGCGGGGCAGCTCGGCGAAACGCAATTGATGCAGCTTCTGCTGCGCATGGGCATCCTCACGAAGAGCGATGTCCCCACGGCCTCGCGCATCCTCAAGGCGTACCTCGGCACGTCAGCGCGTCCGACGGGCATCGAGCAGGTCGACTGGATCTTCCGGCAATCGCCGGACTTCCTGCGCGACCCCGCGATCCACGAGCTCGTGCACCGCTTGCTGCGCCAAGGCGTCTACGAAGAACTGCGGGCTCGCTCGTGCGACAGCCGCCTCATGCATACGCGCACGCTGAACGACCTCGGGCGCACGGCCCGGCTCGTCGTCGAGCGCTTGTGCAAGAAAGCGAAGATCGACCCCTCCGCCCACGAAGCGCTCATCGCGCGCATCGAGCAGGAATGGTGGGACATCGCGGCGCTCACGCCCGGCGACGGCATGGTCGACGAACTAGAAGCGGAAGGCGAAATGCACCCGTTCCCCTCGCTGCGCCAACGCATCGCCCTGTACGAAATCCGCCGCCAGCAGCACCTCTACATCGGCTTCGAACCGGGCCTCGGCAAAACGGCCACGGCGCTGTGGGCATGGCACGACCTGAACCAAAAGCGCGCCGCCGAAAAGAGGACGAAGACGCAGCTGTGCTACGTCGTGTCGCCGGAAGCGCTCCGCGAACTGGCAAAATCGGTGCCGGACTATTTCACCGACGGACACAAGCCCGAGGTCGGCGTGATCGACGGCGAGGTCTCGGACAACGCGCTCGAGGAAGCGCTCCAGAAAGACGTCGTGTTCGTGAGCAGCAAGATGCTCCACGTGAAGCGCCACGGCGTCGCGCTGTATGAACGACTGAAGGGCCACAGGCACGCGGACACCGACGAAGCGTTCGGCATGCTCGTGGTCGACGAAGCCCACCAGTTCAAGGGCGACAAGACGATGACCGACGTGCTCGATTCGCTCATCCGTGAAACGCCCGGGCTCTACGACGACGGCCGGGTGCTGTTCATGTCCGGCACGCCGGCCACCAACGACCTCTCGGACATCGTGGTGCAATTGGGCATGCTCGAGAACCGCCGCGGCGGCGTGAAAACGAATCTGCGGGACACAGCGTCGCTCGATCCGATCGCCCTGCGCAACCGCCTGAACCGTATGCTCATCCTCGACCCGCCGATCCCCTGGCAGAAGAAAGAGCATCCGTGGGGCTACGACCTCAGCCCGAGAGAGCACAGCTTGATCCGCATGATCGTCCAGAACGACACGCTGAACGCGGCCGAGAAACGCACCTTGATCCTGCGCGCCATCCGCACGCCGGACCTCACGAGCGGCGACGGCGACATGCCATGCTCACTGTTCGACAACCAATCAACGTGCCTAAAAGAAGACCTCGATACGAAGCCGACCGTGCTCATCGCCGAGTTCATGCACGTCCAGGGCATTTTTCGCGGTTTCGACAATAAGATACTCGAAGACGAGGAGGTAGAGCGCATCTTCTTCCAGAAAGTGTCGGTGACGTGCCAAGAGTGGGAACGGGAAAAAGGCATCCCTGTCCGCTTCCACGTCATCTTCGGAGACACATCGAAAGCCGACCGCGAACGGGCATTCGCTGACGCACGCGAATCGGCCGCGAACCCGACGAAGAGCCGCACGGTCATCCTCGCATTCGGTTCGTGCGTGAACCTGGGCAAGGACCTCCGCTGCATCAAGGCGATGCACACGCTGCAGTACCCGTTCAACCTGCCGGATTTGCAGCAGCTGCTCATGCGCTCGTTCCGCGCCGGCCACGAGGACATCATCCTGCGCGCATTCTTCGCGAACGGCACGCTGGAAGAGGGCATCTATGACTACGCGCGCGACAAGTACCACCGCGTGATGAGCTGCCTCTACGGCCACGGCATGAGCGACGAGGAACTGAAACAACTGACGGAAAACGACGCGGACGGGATGAAGAACCGTCGCATTCAACGCATGCTGCAATCGCCGGAGCGCCACCGCGAGAAGCTGGAACAGTACAAGCACGGCCGCGGCTCGAAGTACGCGCTGAACTTCGCACGGAAGCACGAACATGAATTCCGCGACGAACTGAAGAACGCGGACGGCATGGGCCACATGGACCACCAGCGGTGCATCGCGGGCCTCGTGCAGGCGCTCGAGGAAAAGGGCGTCATCGCGCCCGGCGCCTACCTGCACACGCAGGGCCAAGGAGCGTTCCTGCAACGCATGCTCTCGCGGCAATCGCCGAACGACGCGCGCTCGATCGTCAGCATCGAAACGATGCAGTCGCATGCCGACGAAGGGAAAGCCCTGCTCCAGAACGGCGAGCGCGCGAAAGCCCGCACGATCGTGGGCACGCCGGCGGATATCGGCCGCAACCTGCGCAACGGCACGCTGCAGAAAGATTCGATGGACGCCGTCATCCTCGAGGGCGTGCAGACACTGAAAGGCTCAAACAAAGAAGGTGTGTTCAGCCAGCGCGCGAAAGCGATCATCCAGGCCGCGCGGACGCTAAAAGAAGGCGGCACGCTCGTGCTGCCGCTCTCCCGCAATTCGTGCACGAAGCAGGAATTCGAAAACCTCCAACGCTTCGTTTCCGCGTGCGGCATCGATATCCTCCGTGGCTGGACCGGCGAAGCGACCTCGACCGACAACCACGGCGACGCCCCCTCGCGCATGTTCGTGCTCACCGGCACAAAGACATCCGACCCGTCGCTGAAAGCGGCCAAGAATGCACTTAACGCAGAACCTCTTACCCTTACGCACAAACATAACTGGGGCGAAGGATCGCGCGAACGCGGCCTATTGGAAGGAGAACGCCGACGCCGCAAAGCGCCGTTCCCGATCGTACATCGTGCGTTCAAAGTGGGAACGCACGCGTTCGAGGTGAACGCGAACGGCGGCAATTACCTCGCGCAGCGACAGCACCTGGATGCATTGGAAATCGCCACGGCCGCCGTGCGCGACATCGTGGAAAAGCCTGCGGCGCTCTGGACCGCAGAAGGCAAAATCGACCCCGCCATCCGCACGCAATTGAAGGCGGCGGGCATCGAATTCCTCCCCAATATGACGAGCCGCAAGGACAGGCCGGCGTTCGTCCTCAGGAAA
The DNA here is from genome assembly GCA_964652185.1 of uncultured Candidatus Peribacteria bacterium. Classification (GTDB taxonomy): domain Bacteria; phylum Patescibacteriota; class Gracilibacteria; order Peribacterales; family Peribacteraceae; genus DALYDP01. Next base: position 18,510 of record CAZZDD010000007.1, read on the forward strand.
TACCCGGACCACCTCGTGTACCCGTTCGACCAGCAGTGGAAGGCGGCAGAGTGACCGCGACCATCGCCCATACCGCGTAGGCCGTCGCGGCGTCCTCCCATGCATGCAAGAAGAGGGCGGCGATGGAGACGGCGAGGAGCGAGAGGAAGACGGGCGATCGCAGTGCGCGAAGCTTTTTCAACGCGAGGACGATCAATGCGGTGAACGCGATGAACGCGAGCCAGCCGCCTTCGACGCCGAGTTGCAAGTACCAGTTCTCGGGCAGGAGCGGGCAGTTGCACGCACGGCCGACCGGCTGCACCTGCGTGGCACCAGCAAAGACACACAGATCGGCATGAGGCACGGCCCACGACACGTCGCTTCCCTCCTCTTGATACACACACGCATCGGCGACGCGATTGTTCGCCGGACCTGCCGAACCAAGTCCGCGACCGAGCGGCTCGCGCAGCATGATCCCCGCCGCTTCCAACGGATTGCGAAGATGATCGATTGACGATTCGACACGGAGGATGACCGACGGGAACGCGAGAAGCACGGCGAGAGCGATCGCGAGCACTCCGATGCAGAGCGTGGTGACGACCGTGACGGAGAGCTTCTTGAGCTGCGGCCACAGTGCGATCACAAGAATCACTGCGGTGGCGATCCATGCGGCACGCGAGAACGACAGAACGATCGCGAGCAGGAGCAGCGGCGCGACGATGCGACGAAGTAGCGGGCGGAGCGACAGCGCGAAGGGTAAGACCGCGGCGAGCCAGATTCCGAACTGGTTCGGGCCGCTCATGGGCCCTTGGAGCCGCCGGAGGGCAGAACCGCCGATCTGCTGGAACGCGGCGATGGGCCGCCCGGGAACGTACAGCGAGTGAAGGTCGCTGTAGCCGATCGCAGTGAAGAACGACGCCGGGAGTGCGAGCGTGAGAAGCGCGTACACCGCCGCGACGCACGCCGCAATCGCGAGCACGAACGGCGCGCGGGCGCGGAAGCGATCGCTCCAGTCGACCCTGCGGAGAAGAACGAACGCCGCGAGCGGCACGAGGTCGTAGCGGAGGCCGTAGAGCGCGAACGGAGACCGGAGACCGGAGACCAGAAACGTCGAAAACAGAAGAGAGGCTGCAAGAATAACAATGCACACATCGAGTGCATCGAATGAAAGAATCTTTCTCCTGGTCTCTGGTCTCTGGTCTCTTTTCATCTCCACAAACTCAACACACGCCAGCAAGAGAACTAGCATCAATAATCCTTCCTTCCAAAGAGCAAACACTCCCATCGGCGGCTGGTTCGGCCCGTCGACCAGGCGCGTCAGGACCGTGACCCCCAGTGCATGGAAAGGCAGGAGGGCGAGGAGAAGCACCGTACAATACTCACGAATGCGTTGAGGCATGGAACTATTCTAGCTAGTATGGGGACCCTATGGCGAAGAAAAGAATTCTTGTCACCGGAGGCGCCGGGTTTATCGGCAGTAACTTCTGTAATACGCATGCCGATGCGTACGACGTCGTCGCACTCGATAACCTCTTCCTCGGAGACGCATCGCACTTGCGACCGGAGGTGACGTACGTCCAAGGCGACGTCACGGACCGCGCGATGCTCGACGGCCTCGGAACGTTCGAGTGCATCGTGCACTTCGCAGGAACCTCGTCCGCGCCGATGTTCGTGCAGGACCTGATCGGGGGCTACCGCAACAGCGTCATCGGCTTCCTCGAGGTGCTGGAGTTCGCGAAGCGCACTGGCACGAAGAAAGTCCTCTTCGCGTCGACGTCGTCCCTCTACGGCAACACTCCCCCGCCGCTTACGGAGGTCCAGCCGCCGCTCCCGACGAACCACTACTCCGTCACGAAAATCGCAATGGAGCACATCGCCGAGTGCTATCAAAAGGTCAACCCGTCGATGGACATCGTCGGCTTCCGCTTCATGTCGATCTACGGTCCGTGCGAGGAACACAAAGGCGTGTACGCCAACCTCATCAGCCAATTCGCGTGGGGCATGATGCGCGGGGAACAGCCCGTCGTATACGGTGACGGCACGCAAACGCGCGACTTCACGAATGTCATGGACGTCGTGCAGGGCATCACGCTGGCAATGCAACACGGCACGCCGCTCGGGTTCCAGATCTTCAACATCGGCACCGGATCGTCGGTGAACCTCCTCGAGGTCATCGGCTTCATCAACGAAGCACTCGGCACGTCGATCGAGCCCAAGCTCATCGAAAACCCCGTGAAGGAAACGTACGTCCGTTCGCAGCTCGCCGATATCAGCAAAATCACGACGATGCTCGGCTACAAACAATCCGTCCCGCTGAAGGACGGCATCCGCGCGCTCGTCGAAGCGGCAAAGAAAGAGAAGGCGCTGGCGCACGACCGCCGCGCGCAGGCGAACGCGGTCCCGACGAAGTAAGAAGTTTCACTTTCCGAACCGGCGCTTGCGGGAATCGTATTCCGCCAGCGCTTCTTCGAGCTTCTCCGGCGTCAGATCCGGGAAATGGTAGGTCGGGAAGTACCACTCGGCGTACGACGCCTTCCACAATTCGAATCCGCTCGTCCGCTGTTCACCGGAGGTGCGCACCACAAGGTCGATATCCGGGATGTCTGGGTTGTCGACATGCGCGGCAATGCTCTCTTCCGTCACCAGCGTTCCGGCCGGGATCCTGTTCACCGCGCGAACGATCTCGTCTTTGCCGCCGTGATCGATCGCGAGCTGCACCGTGAAGCCCGTGAAATCCTTCGTCTTCTCCTCCGCATCGGCGAAGAGTTTCGCAAGACTCGCAGGGATCCTATCCTTGCGTCCGGCGTGAAGAAAACGCGTCTGTTTTTCCATGAGGTGATCGAGTTCTTTTTTCATGAACCACTCAAAAAGCCGCATGAGCTCCTTCACCTCCGCCTCATCACGCTTCCAGTTTTCCGTCGAAAACCCCCACAGCGTCAGCGTGCCGATGCGCGGGTGTGCCTGGGCCCACTCGGCGATGCCGCGGAAGTTCTCGATCGCCTGGCGGTGACCCTCCCACGGCATCATGCCGCGGTTTTTGGCCCAGCGCCTGTTGCCGTCGCAGATGATCGCGAGATGGAAGGTTTTTTCCATGGGGCTCAGTCCTGAATCACCGGCTCGCCGGTCTTCTGATCAACGCGCAGGACGATGCCCTTCACGACGCGGGTTTCCTTCGAGACCATCTTCTCACCCTCGAATCGATACACATACGGAGTGGTAAGCGACACTTCCAACGTGGCCGCTTCTTCTTGGCCAAGCCCTTCGATATGCCGCATGATCGGCTTGATGCTGTTGCCATGCGCGACGACCAGCACCGTCTTACCGACCGCGACAAGCGGCAAAATGTACTGCGTGAACACGGGCGTCACGCGACGCTCGCAATCCTCCATACTCTCACCGTTCGGCGGACGCGTCGCATAACTGCGACGCCACAACTTCACCTGTTCTTCGCCATGCTTCTTGATCGTCTCGCCTTTATCAAGCCCCTGCAAATCGCCGTAGTGACGCTCGTTGAGCGCGGTATCTTTCTCGATCTGCACTTCCTCCTGACTGATGCCCTTAAGAATTGCGGTAAGAGTGTCATTCGCACGCTTAAGGCGCGAAGTCCAAGCGATATCGAATGACAGATCCGCGAGAACCACTGCGGCCGTCGCGGCATCTTGGGCGCCGCGTTCGGCAAGGGGGACATCCGTCCAACCGGTAAATCGATTCTCCAGATTCCATTGCGAAAGTCCGTGACGGACCAATACGAGAGTGCCCATAGTGGGCAGATCCTACCCCCGACCCGGTGGCGCGCCAACGCCATTTCTGCTACAATATCTCGATATGCGCGGATTCCACGTCCACACCCTCAGCAACCACGGCTACCGCATGACGGTGCTGTGGGCGGCCGTCTGCTGCGTCGCGATCGTCGTCGCCGCATCCGCATTCGCCAGGGCCTCGCACAACTTCGCCGCGGCGCTCACGGAAAAGCCCGACCTCGCGATATATCTTCTGTTGCCGGAAGAAGAAATCGGCCAATCGACGCTGCTCCGCGAACAGGAAACGGAACGCGACTACCTCGCCGAAACGAAAACCGGACCGAAGCTCATCAAGCTCCGAAAGGGCGAGAAAGAGTGGTACGTCAGCGTGGTGGAGACG
>CAZZDD010000007.1:22728-25817 GCA_964652185.1 uncultured Candidatus Peribacteria bacterium
CCGCCGATGCCCATGGCCACGCGGATGGACGGCATATGTTTGAGATGCGCGTCGATCCACAGGTCCTGCGCCGGCGAGCCGTACGCGACGAGCAGCAGTTTCGCACTCGACGCGTTGATGCGTTCGACGATCGCTTTCGCTTCTTCGGGCTTCGGTGATCCGGCGTGCGTACCGGCGATCTTCAGCCGGGGGTTCGCCGCGCGCAACACAACCGACGCACGCCAGGCGATCCCCTCTGCGCCGCCCAGCAGAAACACGGGTGACGTTTCATCGAGCGACGCGCAAAGCGCCTGCACCGTATCGACGCCGGTCACGCGTTCGGGAAGCCGTTGATTCGTCCACGTCGCGGCCCAAAGAAGGCCCGTGCTATCGGGAATGTTCAGCGCGGTGCGATTGAGAAGCGCACGGAAATCAGGATTGCCCGATGCTTCGACGAGCATTTCATTATTCGGCGTCATCACGTGGCACTGCGCGGACTCTACGACGAGCATGGCACGGATTTTTTCGACCGCTTCAGCTCGGGTAACAGCGTCGATGGGAACGCCCATGATAACAACGCGATTCATGACGATGACGATAGCACATACGCTACAATCCGCTCGTGAAACGTATCCTCTTGGCATCGGCCGTGCTCATCCTCGCCGCGTGCGAGCCCATGGATCTGCAGTTCCAGCGCGATTCGGCGGCATCGTCGTCTTCGGCGTCCGCGGAACCGGAAGTAATCGACGCGGCAATGGACGACGCGGCGATCACAATAGAGCCCTTCGCGGAACCTACCGAAACCCAAACAACGTCCGGAACGACGGTACAGATCGCGGAATCGACCGCGGCCGGAACGCTCATTCTGGGTAACGGCGACGCGACGCCCCTCGCGATCGCGATCTACCTGCATCCCCTGTCGCACTACGCGCGCGAATTCCAGCGGCTGCGCATGCCGACGCTCCTCGAAAAATTCGTGGAACCGGGGCGCCTCACGATCCAGCTAGTGATGCTCCCAATCGAAAAATATCCGGGCACGGCCGACGCCGTCCGAACCGTGACGTGCGCGTCGGCGCAGGGCAAAGGCTACGCGGCGCACGTGCGCCTCTTCGAAGCCGAAGCGACGCTGCTCTCGACGGAGGACGTGGCATCGCTGGAGCTTGATGCCCTAGCGTTCTCCGCGTGCATGTCCGACACCAGCGACCCTCTCGCGAGCCTGCGCACGATGGCCGCGCAGAACGGCGTCACGCTCGTACCGACCTACGTCATCCGCGACGAAGTCTTCGTCGGTCTTCCCACGGAAGCCGACCTCCTCGGCGCGATCAACGCGGCGCTCTAAGCACTCGTACTCGCTTCTCGCGGGAGGTCTGCCCAGAGACGATTTCGACGTGCGAAAGGGGCACGCCGAATTCCGCCGCTACGAAGCGGCGTAAGAGCTGGTTCGCAGCTCCGTCTTCTGGGACAGCGGCAATGTCGATCTTCCAAGCGCCATCCGCCATTTGCTCTTTCAGACGGGTATTCCGAGCCTGCGGCCGCACGCGCACCACAAGGTCTATCGACCCGTCCCGCGCCAGCCGTTCTCGTACTTCGTCGTTCACCTGGACATTCTACCTCCCTCCCCCTTCTTTCTATGTACCGATCCCTTACCCGGGCAGCCGCCGCGATGACGATGCTCTCCGTGGCGTCCGTCGCGTTCGCACAGCAACCCTCGTTCGCAAACAAACCTTTCTCCGACGTGCCGGAAAACTCGGCCGGATTCGAAGGCATCGAATATCTCCGCAACGGCAACGTGCTAACGGGCTACGAGGACGGCACCTTCAAGCCGGACAACCGCTTGAACCGCGCCGAATTCGCGAAGCTCATCGCCAACCCGTTCATCATGAAGAACTCGCGCGTCACGGACTGCATGAGCGAAAACATCGCCGACGACGACCAGACGGTCTTCTTCCCAGACGTGAACCGCGATGCCTGGTACGCGCCGTCGGTGTGTGTTGTGAAGGTCGCCAAGATCGTCGACGGATACGATGACGGCACCTACAAGCCGAACCGCACGATCAACGTGGCGGAAGCCATGAAGATGCTCGCCGGCGTGTTCGCCTACGAAACGAAGACGGAACCGACGGACGATTGGTTCATGCCGTACGCCCGCGCGCTCGCCGCACGCAACGCGATCCCGACGTCGATCACGAACTTCAGCGATCCGATCACGCGCGGTGAAATGGCCGAGATCCTCTACCGCCTCAAGGCCGACCGCCAGGACAAGGCCAGCCAAAGCCTGAGCAACATCAGGAAGTACTAATTCTGCGCACAAAAAAGAGAAGCCCCTGACCATCCAGGCAGGGGCTTTTTACGAGTGATCGGAAACGTAGGAATGAGTTCTACGTGGCTTGCGGTGCAGGAGCATGCGGTCGATGTGCAGAGGTCACGCCTGCTTGGTCCATGCGATGGGTATATCCCGCATAATAATCATTGTACTTGTCCTGATCGAACGCTCCGCCTTTGTTGAACGCGGCATTCTTCCGGGACAGCGGCTTGAAGGCTTTTACCGTTTGCTTCAAGTGAATTTCCGCATGCGCGACACCGGTTTGAAACGACTGACTCTGCTGACCGTTGACTGACTGGATCATCGCAATTCGTCTCCGACGAGGTAATGAGCTCTTTGCCGAAGTGGCAAAGAATGGGCCATTTATGCACTCGACACAGGCCGCGTCAAGCATCCTTCACTTCGTATTCTCGCGCTTCCAGTCGCCGATCTTCTTATGATGCCCGTTAATGAGCACTTCCGGCACTTTTAGGCCCCTGAAGTCTTCCGGACGGGTGTAGTGCGGATACTCTTTTTTGCGGCCCAACGCCTCCGAAAAACTCTCCTCGTGGGACGATTCATCCTTCCCGAGCACCCCCGGCAGCTGGCGCGCCACGGCGTCGATCACGACCATCGCGGGCAGCTCGCCGCCAGTGAGCACGTAGTCGCCGATCGAAAGTTCTTCATCGATCCATCCCCCGTCGATGATGCGCTGGTCGATGCCTTCGTAGTGGCCGCACAAAAAGAGCAGCCAGTCTTTTGTGCTGAGCTCTTCGACGTAGGGCTGGTCGAGCCTGCGGCCGCGCGG
>CAZZDD010000007.1:25917-27869 GCA_964652185.1 uncultured Candidatus Peribacteria bacterium
AGTCTTTTGTGCTGAGCTCTTCGACGTAGGGCTGGTCGAGCCTGCGGCCGCGCGGTGAGAGGTACACGCGGTGCGGCTTCTTCGTCGTATCGGTCTCCATGATTCCTTCGATCGCGGTCACCAGAGGTTCGACCATCATCACCATGCCCGCGCCTCCGCCGTACGGCTTGTCGTCGATCTGCTTGTACGACCCTTTGCCGAAACTACGGATATCGTGAAACCGGATATCGACATGCCCTGCCTCGCGCGCGCGACCGAGGATGCTCTGCGTGAGCGGGCCGTCGAACATGCCGGGGAACAATGTCAGAATATCGATACGCATCGAGGCGATTGTATAGCAATGAATGCTCTCTGCTTCTTCTTTCTGCTTCTGTATTCTCCACCCATGATCTTCTGCCCGCTTCCCGGAACCCCGACCGTCACCCAAGGCTTCGGCCAAAACCCGCAGATTTACTCACAATTTGGCTTCGAAGGCCATAACGGCATCGACTTCGGCTGCCCCGTGGGAACCACGATCTACGCCCCGCACGACGGGGTCGTGACGCTGAAAAATGATGGCGACAACGGCTACGGCCTGTACGTCGTGATCGACGGATCCACACGCCGCTCCGTGCTCGCGCACCTCTCCGAGACGCACCTCCAAGACGGTCAGAACATTTCGCAGGGCGACCCGATCGGCACGAGCGGACAGTCGGGCTTCTCGACGGCACCGCACCTCCACTGGACCTTCAAGTTGATGAAGGACAAGAAAGTGCAGAACAAAGACAACGGCTACGACGGCGCGATCGACGTCACCGAACTCACGCGTTTGTGGCAGGACCAAAACCTCCGCCAGCACGCGATCTACACCGACTTCGCGAAGGAGTATTTGGCGATGGAGTTTCCAGAGAACCAGTATTTGAAGAATCCGGCAATCCACGCGTAAACACCTCACCCCTAACCCCTCTCCTGCACACGACCGCACGCCACCCAGGAGAGGGGGATGGTTTGCTTACGCCTGAAGAACTCCCCTCTCCCGGCAGGAGAACGGGGTTGCGGGAGAGGGGCCGGGGGTGAGGCTCAAGCGAACTTCCTCATCAACCCCGTCACGTCCGTAATCTTCACCTCCTCCACCGCCGTCGTCTCTTTCCCCTGCCGCGGCACGAGCCGCTCGTAAAAGTTCGGCAAGTCCTCGCGTTGGTACAGCACGCCGGTGGCGATGGTCTTCGATGTGTCTACCGCCAAGGCGCGCGCTTTCGCGAAGTCCGACGTGTCGTGGTTTTGAACGGGCGTGCAGCGCTCCAAGAGGTAGTCGTGCGTCGCGAATTTGTTCCACGTGGGGCACGCCTGCAGCAGGTCGACGAACGCGAAGCCGCGGTGTTTCAGCGCCGCCTTCATGATCTCGGTCATCTGCGGGATGTTTCCCGAGAAACCGCGCGCGACGAACGTGGGCTGCAGCGAGAACACGAAATCCATGCTCGGGAGCGTGTGCTCCGGGATGCCGTTCGGCGAGGTGTTCATCGGTTGGTCCTGCCAGGTGAGGCTCGATGCCTGGCCGAGGGTCAGGCCGTAGTTGGCGTTGTTGTGGAGGATGAAAACGATCGGATAGTCGCTGCGAATCGCATGCACCAAGTGGCCGACGCCCTCGGAGAAGCTCGCGCCGTCGCCGCCGAAGGCCATCACGGGAAGCGTCGGGTTCGCCAGCTTCGCGCCTGCGGCGAAGGGTAGCACGCGGCCATGGAGGCCGTGGAAACGGTATCCGAGGAGCTTGTCGCTCGCATTGCCGTGGCAACCGACGTCGTAGCACAGGAGCACGCCATGCGGCGCGATGCCGCTCTCAGTGAGCGCGCGCTTGGTCGCGGTCCAGATGCCATAGTCGCCGCAGCCGTCGCACCACGTGCATTTGTTGGCGCAAGCATAATCGCCCATGGTCGGGGCGCCGGTGGCGAGCGGGATGCGCTTCATGGCTGGGG
>CAZZDD010000007.1:27969-49886 GCA_964652185.1 uncultured Candidatus Peribacteria bacterium
TAATCGCCCATGGTCGGGGCGCCGGTGGCGAGCGGGATGCGCTTCATGGCTGGGGTGCGAAAGGATCTTCGTCTTCCATGTCGTACGACGGATCGTTGAACGGATCGAAGGGATTGAACTGCGTGACGCCAAAGAGTGCCTCGACGTCCGCCGTGCGGGTCTCCTTCTTCGTATATCCAACGGTGCCCGCGGCGGTTTCCTCGTACACGACGTACGACAGAATGTTGGAGCCGGGCGTCGGGAACGACACGCTCTGGCCGCCATCGCTCGACGAGAAGAACGTGAGCGGCGCCGCGAGGGAATCGAGCACCATGTGCGACCCCGCGACGAGATCGATCGCTTCGAGCGAACGGCCCGTGACGCCGACGTAGACGACAAACCGGCGGTCGTGCGATTCGATGCTACCGCCCGGCGACGCGAAGATGGACGGCAGTTGACGCAACGTGCCGCCGAGCACGTCGGCCACGAACACCTCGGGGCGGAACGCGCCTTGCAGCGTGCCGCCGCGCAACGTCGCGCGCCCGTTATGCAACATCGCACGCGCGGTCCAGGAATCTTCCGGTTGTCCGTCGGGATATGGCTGCAAGAAAATCGGATCGAGCGGAAAGCCGACGCGGCCGAAGGGGTTTGCGTCCGTCACGAGCAAGCACGACCCGCCGGCATCGTCCACGCCGTAGAGATCCTGGCGGAAGATGTTCGTTTTCGATGGCACAAGCACGTCGACGAACGTGCGGATTTCGAGATGACTGGGCGACGTCGCGCACCCCGCGGTGAAGAGTGGCGTCGTGATCGAGCCCTCCGCGAGGAGCGCCCGGTACAGGAGTTGCGCGACGAAGCCGCGGCCGAGCGACGCCTGCAGCGGCATTGCCTTCGCGCCGAACACCTGATCGTACGACACGATGTCGATCAGCAGCGCGGTGGTGAGGTACGGTGCGTACCACGCCGCGGGGTCGAGACCGCGTTTTCGGCTTTCTTCGGCGGGTGCAGGCGGATAGCCGCGCACGTTCGAAAGCATTTTCAGCGCCTCGACGAACGTCACCGGGCGCTCAGGCCCGAATGTGCCGTCGGGGTATCCTTGTACCCATCCGCTCGCGACCGCGAAGCACACGTACCGCGCGAACCACTGGTCGCCGACGTCAGGGAAACAATTGCCGTACTCGGCGGCAAGCGGATCATCGCCCCGCGCTGCGACGAGCACTTTCAGGAGTTCGGCGCGGTTGATCGGAAATGCAGGACGGAATTGGCCATCGGCGTACCCGCCGAGCACGCCCTCCCGCTGCAGATACTCGATCGCGCGGCGCGACTCATGGGTGGCGGGGACGTCGGAGAAGGCGGAAACGGAAGGAGCGAAGAGACCGGAGACCAGGAAACCGGATGCCACGATGGAGAATGCCGGCGAAGCGAAGCGGAGAAGCATCATGAGAGGAGTGAATGAATGGCGGCAACCATCTCATCGACGAAGAACGGACGGCCGTCGTACTTATGGATGAGATCGGGAACGTCGATGCCTTCTGTTTTGAGGAGATGCTTGAGCTGGCCCTGGTAGTTCGCCTCCACGCAGGCGCTCTTCTTCGACGACGCCAAGACCTTCTTGAGCGCGTCGGTTTTGATCGGCCACAGGTATTCGTAGTGAACCACGACGATGCGCAAACCCGAGAATTTGGCGTCCGTTAGCGCATCGAGCACCGGCCCCTTCGCGCTGCCCCACGTCACGAGCGCAAGGTCGAACGTCTTCCCTTTTCCCGCGCCGTACACGATCGGCTCCGGGAGCGCGGCCTTCAACGCCTCTCCCTTGCGCATGCGCTTCTCCATCTGCAACCGCGCGTTGTCGGCGCTTTCATCAACCGTGCCGTCGGCCCCGTGCTCGTCGCCTTGGGCAACGTACGTCGCGGCGAGAGCGCCGGGCAACCAACGTTTCGAGATGCCGTCTTTCGCTTTGGGATTGTAGCGGTCGGTCGCAGCAAGCGTCGCAAGTGCGGACGCATCGGTCACGAGAGCGCCCCGATCAAGCGTGGTCTTTTTTTGGTCGAACGCCTCGTGCGTGTAGAGCGCCTCGGCACACTGCTTGTCGGTCATCACGATCACGGGGATCTGGAACCGTTCGGCGTAGTTGAAAGCTTCGGGCATCAACCGGAAGCAATCGTCGGCGTCGCTCACGGAGAGCACCAACCGCGGGAACTCGCCATGACCGCTATGGATAGCCAAAAACAGGTCACCCTGCGCGGTCCAGGTGGGCAAGCCCGTGGCGGGGCCCGGGCGCTGGGCCAGGATGAACACGGACGGATTTTCGATGATCGCGTTGAGGGAGAGCGTCTCGGCCATAAGGTCGAACCCGCCGCCGGACGTGCCGGTCGCCGCGCGCGTTCCCATGAACATCGCGCCGCTCATCATCTGCGCCGCAGTGATTTCATCCTCGGCCTGCTTCACTACGATGCCCGTTTCATTCTGGTGATCGGCGATGAACGTGAGCAGCGGCGATGACGGAGTCATGGGGTAACCCGCATAGAAACGACAACCCGCGTGCACCAACCCAAGACCCATCGCCTGCGAACCCGTCACGAGCAGCGCGTCCTTCCATGCGCCGTTCATGGGCGGCAACTTCACCGCGAGATCGCCGGCGGAATTCGTACAGTAGTCGATGCCGGCATCGATGCATTCCAGGTTTTGTCGCACGAGTTCTTCGCCTTTGTGCGCGAACTGCTTCCGCACTTCTTCGCGCAGGTCGTCCATGGTCCGTCCGAGCAAATGCCACACGACCGACGTGATGAGCACGTTGCCCAAAATCGGCTTCGCACGGAGCTTTTTCAGGATGTCGTCACTCGGCAAATACAACACCGTGATCTTCTGCTTCTTGATGAACGCGGCGTCATCTTTGGACCATTCCCAATCGCCCGTCTGATGCACGAGAATGCCGCCCGGCTTCACGTCGTGCAGGTTTTTTTCGAGGCCGTGATGGTTGAACGTCACGAGGATGTCGACGAGCAGTTCGCTGCTCTGGATTTCTTCCGGCGACACGTCGAGCTGGTAGCTGCTGTGGCCGCCTTTGATGAGCGACATGTACTCGCGATAGCCGAACACGCAGTACCCCGCGCGCTTCAGCCCCTTGGCGACCATCTCGCCGACGCTGTTCACGCCCTGCCCCTGCGCGCCGACGACTTTGAGCGAGCGCCTAATCATTGCAGCAAGGAGGAAAGATTCTCGGCCCACGCTTTCACCACAGCCTCCTGGCCGTACGGTTCGTTCACGATTGTTAGCCGCTCGCCGAGCAGCACGCCGCCATGACGCTCCACGAACTGCTGCAGATGATCTCCGGCCTTCGCCGTGTACCGGTACCGTGCATCGCCCAGCGCGACGACCGCCACCTTCTTTCCTGCCAGATCGATGTCCTTCGCCTTCTTCATCAGAAACTCCTGCATGTACGGGTTCAACTGTCCCTCGACGCCGCCCGTGTTCCACGTGCCGCTCGCGAGGAGCAGCGCGTCGCAGTCGAGTAGCATGGCCGGCGTTGCATGTTCCACGCGCGATACGACCACGTCCGCCTTACCCCTCAAAGCATCGGCGATATGCCCCACGACGTATTCCGTGTGGCCGGATGTGGAGGCGTAGACGATCAAGAGCGTTGGCACGGAGGACATTCTATACGTACGGCCGCATAAACCGCATCCATTAGACAAAATAGACCGAAAAAGGTATAATAGGTTGATGCCCTCGACGCCCAATCCATCACCGGGTTTCGACCCCCAATCGAAAGAAGAGGTGGAAGCCAGGTTCGGCGCGAAGAACGCGAGCTTGTGGGAAGACGCTTCCGTGCCGCATCGGCGTGCGCTGATCAGTCAACTTCTGTCGGGGGAACAATTCGTCAGACCCCCGGAACAGCCGCAAACCCTCGCGGGCGACACATTGGCGAACGAACGCTGGCGCGAACGGCAGAACGAACGCCGTGCCGCGACGATCACGATCGCAGAGGGCAAACAGAACAAAATATCGTCCAAACGAGAACTCATCTTGAGAGAGATCACGATCCACGAACGCCTCCTACAGGGGGCGAGCGCAGCCATGATCGAACGCATGAAGCGGGAGATCGCCATCCGATTCTTGCAGATCGCGATGCTGACGATGCTGAACGAAGGGGCGCTGTCGTACGATGCGTGCATCATGCGCACGAAAGCCGATCGGTACGGCAAGACACTCGATGACGATAGACTGCGACGGGAATACGATGCGATGCTCGAAAGCCTCCTGCGAAGCAATTACGTTACCCTCAGCAACCCATGACGAACGTTCCCCCCGACCAGCCCGGCGAAACGCCCTACGAACCACTTCCATCAGCCGATAAGATCGACCGGCACTTTCATACAAAGCTGCGCGACTTGATCAAATCAATCGTGGAGAGAGGCGAAAATCCTTCATTGATTACCATGCCCGAATTGCATGAAACATATGAAATGGCACCTGGTGACGATATACCGGGGAATCTCCTGTCGAAACAATTGTATTTCGAAGACCAAATCGCGAGAGGAGTTCCGAATGCCGACTTGTTCAGAGTGTGGTCGATGATTATCGACGAATTTTTGTACAAAGACTTCGTGGACTATGCGGAAATTCTGCCACGCGTAGAGGAGAATCCGGTGTGCGCACATCTTGGCGGACACCAAGTCGCATTGCTTTTTCGGCAACTCATCACACTTCTGTCCAACGACAAATTAATCGTCACAGCAGAGTTCAATGACACCGATGATGAAAACCATCTCAACCCATGACCCTGCTCTCCCCAAAATCAGTGGCCGTCATCGGTGCGAGCACGCAACCGGGCAAAGTGGGGCACGATATTTTGAATAACCTCGTCACGGAAGAATTCAAAGGAAAGATTTACCCGGTGAACCCGAAGGCCGATGAAATTCTCGGCGTGAAGTGTTATCCCTCGGTACGCGACATTCCCGGCGAGGTGGAGTTGGCCGTGATCGTCATCCCCGCGCCCCTCGTTCCCCAAGCACTTCGGGACTGCGGCGAGAAAGGCATCACAAACGCCGTGGTGATTTCTGCCGGATTCAAAGAAGTGCACACGCCCGAAGGCGCCGCATTGGAAGAAGAGATCAAAGGCATCGCGCGCGGACACGGGATCTCACTCGTGGGCCCCAACTGCCTCGGCATCCTGCGCCCCTCGCGCAACATGAATGCATCGTTCGCGAAGGGCATTCCGCCCGTCGGTAACGTGACGCTCATCAGCCAATCAGGCGCGACCGCCGTCGGCATCATGGACCTCGCGCCGGGGCTGGGCCTGGGGTTTGCCTCGGTCTTCTCGATCGGCAATAAGAGCGTGATGAACGAGAGCGACTTTCTGAAACTGTGTGCGGACGACGACGAGACGCACGTGATCGGCCTGTACCTCGAGAGCATCGAAGACGGCCGAAGATTCCTGGAAACGGCACTCTCGGTCACACCGAAAAAGCGCGTCGTCCTGCTGAAGTCGGGCGTCTCGGAACACGGCAAGAAAGCGGCGGCCTCGCACACGGGAGCGCTCGCGGGATCCGACGCCGCGATCGATGCGCTCTGCGTGCAGTCAGGCATCCGCCGCGCGCGGAGCATGGAGGAATTCCTCGACCTCCTCTGCACCTTCAGCCACCAACCGGCGCTGCTCAGCGACAACATCGTCGTCATCACGAACGCCGGCGGCCCGGGCATTTTGGCAACGGACGCATGCGAACGCGAAGGACTGGCGCTGCCCCAGCTCTCGGCGGACATCCTCGAATCCCTCAAACCCGCATTGCCGGAAACGGCATCGACGGGCAACCCGATCGACCTGATCGGCGACGCGAAGACCGACCGCTACGAGGCCGGCCTCCTCGCCTGCCGCGACGACCCGAACATCGACGGCATCGTCGTCATCCTCACGCCGCAAATCATGACCCCGAGCGAGGAAATCGCCGACGCGATCATCCGCATTCTGAAACCCGCGCCGCTCATGCCGGTCGTCGCCTGTTTCATCGGCGGTTCCCTCGTGGAGCGCGCCCGCACGAAGCTCCGCGCGCACGGCATCCCCGTGTTCGATACGCCCGAACAAGCGGTTCGCGCCATCGCGGCGCTGCGCATCCCCGCGGTGAAGGGCGCGCCCGCCCCCTGCGATCCAAATGGCAGAAAGACGAAGGCCGAAGCCGTCATCGGCAACACGCACGGCCTCCTCTCCGAAGACAAAACCCAGGAACTCTTCGCGCTCTTCGAACTGCCGACGTTGAAACAATCGGTCGCGCGTTCGCCCGACGAAGCCGCGGCCATGGCAACCGCGATCGGCTTCCCGCTCATCGCGAAGATCAGCTCGAAGGATATCCTCCACAAGACCGACGTCGGCGGCATTGCCGCGAACCTCAAGAACGAAGACGACGTACGAAAGGCCTACGATACAATCCTCGCAAACGTGCAGAAAAATGCGCCGCACGCCGCGATCGATGGCATCCTCTTGCAGCAGTACCTCCCGGCCGGCGACGAATTCATCGTAGGCGGACTCAGCGACCCGGCGTTCGGCCCCATGGTCATGGTCGGCCTCGGCGGCATCTACACCGAACTCTTCCGCGACACGTCGTTCCGCATCGGACCGGTCTCCTCTGCCCAGGCATACGACATGCTCGACGACCTGAAGGCATGGAAGCTGCTGCTAGGCATGCGCGGCAAGAAACAATCGGACATCGACGCGCTCGCTGACCTCGTCGTAAACGTCTCGGAACTCCTCTGCGCCTGCCCGCGCATCACAGAGCTCGATATCAACCCCGTGCTCGTCTCGCCCGAAGGAACCATCGTGGCGGACGCAAAAGTGGTACTCTCCTAACCGTATGCGCGTCGTGTGGATCCTCATCCTTCTCCTCGGTATTCCGATCGTCGCGCTCAGCGCGCTGTCGATGGGCATCGAACAGGGAAATCGATCCGGCGACCCGATCGGCCTCACGGGCATGTTCTGGAGCCTGCAAGCCATTCCCTTGTGGATCGGCCTGGCTATCGTGTTCATGGTCGTCGGCCGGAACTACAGCGCCGCGGTGAAGCGAAACAAAGAAAACCAGGCGAGGATAGAAACGAAATCCTAATCGTCGCTGTCATCGAGCTGATTCATCGCGTCGCGGACGCGCTCTTCGCAATACACGTACGTGTGCTGCAACGCGCCGAGATGCCGAGTCACTGGATCGCCGCGCAGACGATAGGAATCATATGCATCGACCGCACGCATATACCACGCACGCGCATTTTCAATATCCTCCGCTTTCTCCAGAACATCGTTATACGATGCCACGAGGGTTCCGATAAGATATTTAATCTGACCATTAAGAGGTGCGTTTATTTTATCGCTGCAATGCCGATAGACGTCGGAAATTTCGAGAGCCATGGGGCGCATATGAAACAATAAAAATCATTTAATTGCAAGAATAAGACAGGACGAGAAGCCTCGATTCGTCTTTTCCTTTTACCGAGCCGTCCTTTAGGCTGCGTACCTGGACATCGCCCCCCTTCTCCCACCCCCATGAAGCTCAAAACCCTCTACAAGCGCACCATCGAAATCGGCATCGAAGCCGATCCTCGGGACAAGAAATACATCAACCACCTCCTCAAGCAGCAGGCGGATAAATTCAAGAAGCTCAGCGACAAAGAAAAGAAGTACTTCGACGAGGAGCGCACCTGGAACCCGTACAGCGACTCGCGGCTGCACGTGGGCGGCGAGGAGGACATTAAGCGCATGGCCGTCGGCATCGATATCGAAACGCCGGAGGTACTGCTCGTCGACCGCTTACGCGAAAAAGGCGAGAAAATCGACTGCATCTTGATCCACCACCCCGAAGGCCGCGCATTCGCAGACCTTCACAAGGTCATGCCACTCCAGTCGGACGTGTACCTGGCGGCGGGCGTACCGCTGAACCAGAGCGACCATATGCTCGCGCCCCGCATGGGCCGCATCCATCGCGCCATCCACGCCGACAACACGCAGCGCCACATCCGCGCCGCGGAACTACTCGGCATCCCGATGTTCAACTGCCACACCGTCACAGACAACCTCGTGTGGAGGTTCATGGAGAAGAACTTCTGCGAGAAAAAATGGAACGACCTGGGCGAGATCCTCAACGCGATCCACGACGTGGAGGAATACGACTTCTACGCCCGCGCGGGCAGCCCCGCGTTCATCGCGAACGGCAGTTCGTCGCACCGCCCGGGCAAGGTCGTGGCCACGGAATTCACCGGCGGCACGAACGGACCGGAGGAACTGATCGAAGCGCAGGCAGCGGCCGGCGTCGGCACGATCCTCGCCATGCACTTCACCGAGAAGGAAATCGAACTCGGCAAGAAGCACAACCTGCACCTCATCCAGTGCAACCACATGGCCGCCGACTCGCTGGGCGTGAACCTGCTGCTCGACAAGCTCCGCAAGGAAGAGAAGAAGCTCGAAATCCTGCCGTTGTCCGGCTTCGTGTACGTGAAGCGCTAACATGTCGCCCATCCTCCGCTTCATCGCCGGCGGATGGACCTTCTTCTGGCGGCAGCCCGCGTTGCAACGCAGCACGGCGCTCCTGGTGTTTCTGCCGCTCGTGGCGATCTACGAGCTCGACCCGCCGTCCGGCCTCCGCTCGCCGGAACAGACCGCCGTCCTCGTCGTCCTGAACATCGCGGCGTTCGTGTTCCTCACATGGGGCATCGCCTGCACGCTCACGGTCGGCAAGCGCCTGTTGCAAGCCAAGGCAGGCAGGCTGCGCACGTCGTTCAAGGCGGTCCAAGGCCAAGCTCGAGGACTCGTCGTCCCCCTGCTCCTCACCGACATTCTCCGCCTGTGCATCGCGGTCTTCTGGGGATTGCCACTAGTGGGACTGCTCTTCGTGGCGCTATGGCTCGCCGACGAAAACAACCTCTCGCGCGAATCGTTCGACGCGTGGTATCCGTGGGTATGGCCCGTGGGCTTCGTGCTCGCGCTGCTTCCGCTCGGCTACCTGCTCCTCACGTCGCTCGCGCCGCTCGCGGTGGCCTACGAAAAACTCAGCCCCCGCCAAGCCCTCGCGCGCAGCCGCCAACTCACATGGTCCCGGTTCGGCCGCACGCTCGCCATCGTCATCGTCCTGCTCCTCCTCTGGACGCCCGGCCTACTCGTCGAAACCGCGTTCGGCATCTACATCGACGAAAACATCGCCCGCTACGCCATGCCCGTCGTCACGGCGTTCTTCGATACGTTCGCCCTCACGCTGTGGCTCCTCACGATGACGCAGTACTACAAAGCATTGGGAGGGGCGACGAAAACAACAGACCAAGACTAAACGCGTCATGGTTCGTCAGGCTCACCATGACAAATACACTTCAAAATAAGACGTCGTTGTCAGCCTGAGCCTGACGAAGGCTGACTTACTTCGTCACGCTCTCCACCAACTTCTTGAACGCTTCCGGTTCGTGGATGGCAAGCTCGGAGAGCGTCTTACGGTCGAGTTCGTAGCCTTTCTTCTTCATCTGGCCGATGAACACCGAGTACTTGCTGCCCGCATCGCGGACGGCGGCGTTCAGGCGCACGGTCCAGAGCGCGCGGAAGTTGCGCTTCTTCTTCTTTCGGTCCACGTAGGCGTGCTGGCCGGCCTTGATCAAACGCTCCTTCGCTTTGACGAACGTGGAGTGACCGAGGCCCTGGAAACCCTTGGCCCGGTTCTTGATCTTCTTGTGCCGACGGTGGCGGACGATGCCGCGTTTAACGCGCATGGGAGTGGGGTCGAGGGATTACAAATTAGGCACGAGGTGCCGAACGTGGGCGATATTGGTGGGGTGCAGCACGAGCGTGCGGTTCTGGCGCTTCGAGCGCTTGCTCTTCTGCTGCAGAAGGTGCGAACGGCTGTTGCGCTTCATGGCCAGTTTGCCGCGACCCGTTTTCCGGATCCGCTTCTTGGCGCCGCTGTGGGACTTCATCTTCGGCATAGGTGGCGGGGAGTATAGGGAAGCTAACAACGAAGGCAAGGGCGTTTTTCAGCGTTTTGGACGCACAACGGCGAAGAAGTCCCTTCCCTGGGGCTTCACGTCCTGTTCGACCTCGGACACTTCGGCCAATTCCTTCAAAAGGCCCTTCAGCTTCTGGATCGCGTAGTCTTTATTCGAGAGCTCGCGACCGCGGAGGCGGACGACGAACTTCACGAGGTGGCGCTCGCCGAGGAATTCCTTCGCGCGCTCGACCAGGCGTTCGAGGTCGTGCTTCTCGGTGCGGAACCCGAACCGGA
Organism: uncultured Candidatus Peribacteria bacterium; assembly: GCA_964652185.1. Classification (GTDB taxonomy): domain Bacteria; phylum Patescibacteriota; class Gracilibacteria; order Peribacterales; family Peribacteraceae; genus DALYDP01. The sequence continues at coordinate 38,187 of CAZZDD010000007.1, forward strand.
GCATCTTCGTTTCCGTCTGCTTGCTGCCGCTCTTCTGCTTCTTCTCCTTCTTCTGCAGCGCGTAGAGGTAGTGGCCGAAATCATCGATCTTCACGACAGGCGGCACGGCTTTGGGCGAGACCTCGATCAAATCGAGCTCGGCTTCGCGCGCGCGGCGCAACGCCTCGTCGATGGAGATTTTCTCCGCTTTGCCGTCATCGGAAATGAGCAGCACTTCGGCGGAACTGATTTGGTCGTTCATGCGCGGGCGCTTCTCGATGGGTTTCTGGAATCGTCCGGGCTGGGATCGTTGACGCAAAAAGAGGATGGGGAAAAACGTGCCGTACTGTACGGAATCTACGCAGAAACGTCAATGAATGGGCTTACAGATCGCGCGCATCGCCCTTGCCCCATGCCCGCAACGCCAACGTCAGCTTCTCTCCTCCTTCGACCTTCTCCCAATGCGAGCGTTCCACGGTGAAGAGCGGCAGCGGCCAGAGCGAGGCGTCGCCGCCGTCGAGGAGCAATGCGGTCTGCGCGAAGGAGCGGAGGCGCGAGGTGTCGGTCAGCGCGCGGAAGTCCTGTTCGAAGCTTTCGGTGCCGACCGATTTAAAGAGTTGCGATTCGGCGAGCTGCGGGACTTTGGCGTACTGGAGCAAATCGCCGCCGAGGAACTGCTCGACCGCGGCGATGACTGCCGGGTTTTCGCGTTCGGTCAGCGCCAAAAGCGCCGTGCGTTCCGCGGGGGTGAAGGCGTCGTTCACCGTGAGGACGCCGCTGATATCCAAGAGATCGAGGAGTGTCGCACTCTTCCCCTCTTCGGCGACCACCGTGATCGTGATATCGGCCGCATCATCCGCGACGTCTCCGGTTTCGATGCCGTCGATCGAACGAAGAATGCGTTGGTCTTGGAGATGCGTGAGGAGCGTTTCAAGGATCGCGAGCGTGCGCGGGACGTCCGGCTGCTCGGGCAACACGTACAAATCGTAGATTTCGCGATAGGCAGAGCCCCGCGCAGAGGCGTGCAGTTTCGCGATCTCGGCCTGCTCGGAAAGCATCGCCTTCCGCTGGAGGAGCGGCTTCACCTCGGCAGCAATCGGGAACCCGATGTCGCGCATCGCGCGGATCCGCAGCACATGGGCGCCCGTGAGCCCGGCGGACCCCGCGAAGAACGCGCTCCCGAGGAGCAAGAGGGCCAGCGCGTGCTGTTGGAAGAAGGTCTTCACTGGTTGAGAGTGAATGTAAATTTGAACGGCGACCGATACCCATCACCTACCTGTTCGCGCGTGAGCGTTGGCGGTATGAGATCGGCAACGTCAGGCAATGCTTTCACTGCGTCGACCGCGGCGGCGAGCACGGCCATGCTCGAGGGCTTGGGATCAATGACCGAACCGCGAACGGTCACGGCGTTGGTTTCATTCTCAAAAAGAACGGCGTCGACGGAAACAGCCGCATCAGCCTCTTCGACGACACGACGCATGGCGGTTTCGACGCGTGAGCGGATATCGATGATCGACGGCGTGCGGCGCTTCTGCGTCATCAAGGCGTCGTGGGTATCGTCGATGTACGGGAGCACGAACTGCTCGCGATCGTCTTCGAGCGAGAGGACGTCGGCGCGGAGCGTGCGTTCGTAGGCCATCGCCTCGTCGACCGACACGTTCACCTCGCCGACCCGAAACGTCGTGAGCTGCGGGAGGAGGAACGTCTGCGATGCCAAAAGCGACAAGAACAGCACCATGCTGAATGCGAAGAACGGCGGAGCGATTCGCTGGAGAATCGAAGTCGACGGAGCTTCCACAACGGGCGCGGTGACGATGGGGGTGTTTGTCATGAGGTTTCTGCTCAGTATAGCAGAAAAGGCCCCTTTCTGCAGATCCCTACTATTGACAATAGTAATTTATATTGTACTATGTTCTTCAGGGTTCCATCCCACTCCTGAAAAGCGTTTTCAGGCGAGCATGTTCGCTCATTTCACTTCTCCGGCACGAAGGACACTCAGATGTTTCTCATGGACAAAGCAGGTCGACCAGCAAAGTTGGAAATTGGTGACGTCATTCGCGTAACGAAAGAGAAGGGCATCGAGGTATTTCGACTCGGTGAGCCTATGCAATTCTGTCAGCATCAATTCGAAAAAGGCCGCATCGAAGAGATCTTGAACATGACACTGCCCGGACGCGACGACGAAGAAGAGAGGCAGCATGCGGGCGTGATCGCCCTGCTGCTCACGTGTTTCGCAGGCTTGGACGTCCTTTTCCCCCGAGGGGGAAAAAGCGACTTCACCGTCTGCGAACACCTCCCCCATCGCTAAAAGATACGGCAATCTCAATCGCCTTCGTGTCACACAAGCCCCACCCGGTCATCGCCGGAGCTGGGGCTTTTTTTAATACTTCCCAATCATTGCGTTAAAACAGAAAAATGCCATGATATTCATTAGTTTCGATCAGCACCTTCCCATCACGGAGAAAACCCATGGTCGTCGAAAGTTATTTTTTCGAATTTAAAAACCGTGTAGTGAGGCTAATGATCGGAGACCGTATCGCGTGGTCGGAAAGATTGAGATACGTATCAATCTTTCGTGGTAACGGGAAAATCAACATCTGCCACAACGACGACGACAAAAAAAATGTTCTGACCGTGCATATGGAAAATATCCGAGATTTCGCCACCTACGCACAAGGCCTCGCCGCCGCGAGTTGTCTCTCACTAGAAGCGGAAAGCAAAGGCAATCAAAAAAGCTATAAGTTCGTCGCATTTCGATCATAAAGATATCTCGACATAAACTTCCCTCAGCCGGTACTTCCGCGCTGAGGGCTTTTTTCATGCGCGCGGCGGGCGTACTCTCCCCTGCCTGGAAAGCGTTTTCCAGGACGAGCGGACATCCCGTTCATTGTCACTCACCGGTACGAAGGGGAAAATCATGGAACAGATCGAACTCACGCGCGGGGCAAAGCCCTTCACGCTGCAGCTCCACGATGTCATCCGGATCGATGACGGAATCATATACATCGTTCGAAATGAGGAGGTTCTCACCGTTTCACCGGAGGAAAGATGCGAAGCGAAAACCATGCTGTTGCTGCGCGCAATCAGCAACGCGCCGGACCCCGAGCGTCAACGCATGTGCGTGCGCGCACTCGGACTTCGCATTAGCGCGACATACGGCATGGACGTCGTGTGGCATAACGGCAACGATTGCAATGACATGCTTGCGTGCAAGAAACGACCGACATAGCCGCCCCTTCGTTCCGTCAGCCCCGACCACCGCAGTCGGGGCTTTTCTTATGCCTTTTGCACCGCACCCAGGAACGGGTGCTGCTGGCATTTAATTTTTGGCGGACCGACTGACCGACCAGAGGTAATCGAACCACGACTGAAACGCCTGCGCGATGTTCCTGTTTTCGATGCGGATGATCGTGAGGTCGTCGTCGTACGCGAAGAGCGCGACGGTGTCGCCGGCGATAACGAACTCCGAATGGAATTCGATCTGCTTCGGGAGCAGGTGGATGTCGTATTTCTCATCGAGCGGGATTTCTTTCAGGTATCGCTTCGCCGCTACGTTATCGACGAACAATTCCCTGCCGCGCAGCTTCAGCTCATCGCCGAACAGCATCGTGATGACGTTCTGCCCGAACGTCGAAAACATCATCTCGGCATTAAAAAAACACGAGAATTCTCCTGCAAACACATCGCGGTAGACCTGTTTCATGCCGTCGACGCCGTGGAGCGTCGTCACGCGCGGCTGGCCAGGCATGGGTTGGGTAAGCGACGAAAGCAATGGCATGGCACCTTCAACCAAGCGCTGCACGTCGGCGATGTCCTTCTTCCGGTCCTCCAAATACGTCACCAAGCGCTGCGGTTGCTCGGCGATGAAGTGGAGCACGTCGCCGCGGATGACCTCGGACACGAGGCCGCGCCGTTCGAGACTGCGCAGCATGAGGTACGTGTGGCTACGTGACTGCTTCGCAACCTTCGCCACCTGCGTCGCCTTCGCGGACTTGAGCGACAGGATCGCCAAGTAGACCTCGACCTCCCGATCATCCAAACCCGCGCGTAAAAGCAGGGGGCGGATGGCTGCGTACGAATGCTTCGCGGTCTTCGTCATGTTGTCCATAATTATAGACAATAAAGGTTTATTTGTAAACAAAGCCATGTTTTAAATATGTATTAGAACGTTTGTAATAATGGACGTGAATAGATATTTATGACATTATGTACGTGTTCAGTCAATCGGACTGAGCGGGATGGATTCCATCCCCCTTCACAACATCACGACAGGAGACATTCGATAATGAAAGAACTTGTTATCTCTGCTGCCGAACATACGTTCGAGTGCGTTAATTTGCTCGCCAAACGACGTGGCACAAAGCGTCCGATCACTCACACGAAAATTCGGTACAAGAATGCCATATTGGAAGTGTGGGTATTGGTTGGAAAAGAATGGCGGTGCTATTTCAATAGCGGCATCCTAGAGGGCATCGTAAAGCACTTCAGTGAAAACCTTCTGAAGGACAGCTATCGAAACGATGAAGATTTCATGCGGTACGTGAACGAGGACAACGTGCGACCTCACCAATTAAAAAGACCTATGCCCCAAACGGAATACCTTACCGAAGACGACGTACTTGAAATCTCACGATGGTTACGGAAAGTCCGTGCCAAACGCCGATCGAAAAAGGTACTCGATCGACTTACGCGACGCGGACCTTCCGCACTGGATGGACTGCTCGATGCCGAAACCGCCGAATTACCTGACGATATCATTCCGTCGGAATGAATAGCTTCTCTTGTCGTTGTACAACGCCCCACCCGGTTCGCCGGAGCTGGGGCTTTTCTTATGCCTGTCCTCCCCCCTTTGCACCGCACCCACGAAGGGGCGCGGCTGGGTACTAATCTCTATCCTCTACCCTCTATCGTCCCTACACTCGCCTCAGTCCTCTCCCCCATGGAAGAACTCCTCCAAAAATTACAGGCGCTGAAGGAAGCCGTATCGACGGGGAAGGACTCACTTTGAGGCCCGGAAGGTTCCCGAAAAAATAGCGGAGCTGGAGGTGAAAGCCTCGTCACCCGATATCTACAACGACCAGAAAATCGCGAATGCCTTGTTCGCCGAGCTGCGCGCGCTGAAGAAAACATGGGAACCCGTGCGCGATCTGCACGCGGAGGTCCTCAGCTTGCTCGAACTCGTGCCGATGTCGTCCGAGTCGGACCTGCCGGGCATGGCGGCCGACGTCGCGAAGGCCGAAGCGCTATGGGAGAAGCTCCAGCCGCTGCTCTACCTCAGCGGCGAGTTCGATCACAACAACGCCTACCTCACGATCAGCGGCGGCGCGGGCGGCACCGAAGCGCAGGACTGGGCCGGGTTCCTCATGCGCATGTACCTGCGCTACTGCGAGCGCCAGGGATGGAAGACGGAGATCCTCGAAAAGACCGACGGTGCGGAAGCGGGCATCAAGTCCGCGACGATCCTCGTGGAAGGAGACCCCGCGTACGGCTACTTGAAGTGCGAAAAAGGCACGCACCGCTTGGTGCGTCTCTCACCGTTCAACGCGAAAAGCCTCCGCCAAACGAGCTTTGCCCTCGTGGAAGTATTGCCGGAAATCAAAGACACCGGCGCGATCGAGATCGACTGGAACCAAGTGCGCGTGGACACCTACCGCTCGGGAGGCGCCGGCGGCCAACACGTGAACAAGACCGACTCCGCGATCCGCATGACGCACCTCCCGACGAACATCGTCGTGTCGTGCCAGACGGAACGCAGCCAGATCAAGAACCGCGAACGCGCGACGAACATGCTCATGGCGAAACTCCTCGAAAAGCGCGAGGAGGAAAAGATGGCGCAGAACCAAGACCTGAAAGGCGCGTCGCAATCGGCGAGCTTCGGGCAGCAGATCCGCAGCTACGTGCTGCACCCGTATCAGATGGTGAAGGACGTGCGCACCGACCACGAAACGAGCAACACGACCGGCGTGCTCGATGGAGATATCCAGGACTTTATAGACGCCGAGCTCAAGAGGCAGGCGCGGGGAGGACAATAAAAAAGCCCCGCAACAACGACATGTTGTTATGGGGCGGTGAATGATTGCGGCAACGCACGGTGCGCTGCCTATTCTTCCTGGAATACATAGACGAGACCAGCATCCGTCGGAATGCCGTTGCTGCTCGGCCGGCTGTTCAGGCCGGGGTCGACCGCGGCTTCGAGTTCGCCAAGATCGATCTCTTCCTGCTTCATGCCGGAAAACTCGAACACCTGGATGCACGGCTCGGTCGTCTTCCAGTAGACCGTAAGCTTGGCACCGGGCTTCAGCAACTTCTTGTACCGAGTCGTTATTCCGCCTGCGATCGGCGCGGCGTGCTCGGCTTTCTCGGTCACGACGCCGTCTGCGTCCATCGTGTACGAGATACACTTTTCCTCGTCGAGCTCGATATTCCTTCCGAGGAACGTACGGCCGGATTCGATCCCGGTCCTGTTCTTGGGAATCTCGACCTTTTCCGATCCGGTGTACGGCGGTTGCGATTCGCGCTCTGGCACCATCGGAAGATTCGGCTGCTGCACGGGAGGCTGATTCCTTTTGGAGCGGCGCAGCTCCTCCTGCCGAACCCCCACGTATCGAACGAGAAACAGGAAGCCGAGAATGGAACTGACACTGATGACCACGATCATGACGGGCGTCATCGGACCCAAGCGATTGGGTTCTTTCTGCATGACAGGACTCCTTTGTAAACTGTGTTGCGAAGGTTCGACGTGAACCGTGTATACGGTAACAAATTTCACTAAATTGTCAATTATAGCCAAAATACTGGTTTCATTGCTGTTTTTGACAGCAAATAAGAAAAGTAGTATTCTTTCATAAGAGCGAATCGCACTGTGCGACTCGCCCATCACCCGATCTATCCCATCACGGGAGGAGCAATTATGAAAAAGTTCGTGTTCGTTTTGACCGTTTTCTGTTTCATCGGATGTATGCAAGCACCGGACAAACCGCAGCAGCCGAAGGTACTGATACGCAAGTCGGAGGAAACGCCGACGAAAGATTCCCGTCCGAAGCCAGGAGGAGGCGACATGTACTTGCAAGAGCCGCACCTACAGTTGGAAGTAGAAGCGCAACCACTCCCGATAGGGATCGACCCCGACGGAGACGGCTTGAACAAGAGTCTGTTCGACGACTATCCGTACGACGGTTCGGTCAAACCGGAGAAGCCCTTTCCGAAGGTGTTCCAATCGCCGAAGCCGCAGGGCGACGCGACGACGAACAAGTCCGTGTCCGGTTCGGATGCAGCAACACTTGAACCCCCGATTCTCGATCTGAAACTTCGGGCACAGCAAGAAGCTCCGGCTGCCGCAACGAACGATAGTGTCGGGACGTACGCGCCGCCGAAGCATCCCGTGCCCAAAGGCCTCATCCGCCGCATCCACGGCATCGTGAAAGATGTACCGAAAGAAAACGTGGTGACGCTCTCGGTCTACCACATCGAAACCGGTTCGTTCGACCCGTTGGACGGGCGCATCAAGATGCTCTCAACCTCCATCGTCGATGGAGAACCGTTCCTTGCGGTCACCGTGAAAGGCGAACTGCCGATCAGGATGAACGGAAGCAAAGGCGACCACGTCGTGCTTGAAATTTCCCGCCCCGCGTACGCGAAAGGAAACGACGGATACGTATTGACGACCTACGACGCCCATTAACTCCCTCCCTCTATCGTGGATAGACCACAGAGCCCGCCGTCTTCGCACGGCGGGTTTTTTTGATGCATCAGAATGTATTCGGTTTTTTGGCCCTCACTTCTGCTAGTAATTTTGCCATTGCCTGACGATGGAGTTCGAGCGACACCTCCAAACCCAAGCCCACGTTGATGTATCCGTAATGCAACCGTTCCGCTAACTTCTTTTGCCCAGACGTGCCATTCGCCTGCACTTCTGCGAGCATCTGTTCAAACGAGCCGATGGCGGAATTGGGAACGAACGCCATGAAAAGATCACTGTAAGACCGTCGGTGACAGGACGCAAGAACCGTCAGAACTCCGCGCTCTGCCCCGCCTTCTGCGCCCGTTCGATCACCGGCCAGAAATTGGGATGGCAGTTCTCTTTCGTAAGCTCTGCGAGCGGCGTAAATCCGCTCTCCGCGATTTCATCCTCCTCTACGTTCACTTTCGACGAATCGTGCACATCGCTCCGCAACACACCCGGATACACGCGAATGGTGGACCGATAGAACTTGCCATGCTTGCTCGCGTAATTCTGCTCGTCTTCATGCAGCACTGTCGCGCCGTCGATTTCCACGTCATATCCCGTTTCCTCCAGACACTCGCGCTCGACGCCGGAAGCTGCTTCTTCGCCATCGTCGATTCCACCGCCCGGCAATTCGTACAGCGTGTTCCAGGTCGGCACGACTGTGAGAATCGCCGCCTCGCGGATCACGAACGCGTAACCGGAAATACGACGGCCCACAGGAGCGTCATCGGGCTTCTCGACCGGTTGCCGCATGGCGTTGTAGAAAATTTCCATAGCGGACGAGTGTATCAGAACTCCGCGCTCTGTCCCGCTTCGAGGTTCACATACCCGATACCGAGCGATTCGAGCACCGTCGCCATCCGCTGGATGATGAACCCCGGCGATTTCATGATGCCTTCGTGCACCGGGAAACACGTCTTCGCCTTCGTCGCCTGTGCATACTCGACGGCTTCGGAGAACTTCATCCATGGCCCGGCGACGGGCAATGCCAACACCTCGACCGGATGCGATGGCACGGTGAGCGCGTCTCCCGGGAAGAATAATTTCCCCGCGACGAAGTACCCGGTGTTCTGCACGTTCGGAATCGACGGATGGAACGCCGCATGCTCCGTACCGCATCCTTCGATCATGACGCCGTTCTTTTTTGTGCTCTGCCCGTGCTCCACCTTCTCGAACGCGACGTTCATCTTCTCGAGCAATTTTCCAACGGCGGTGTTCGTGATCACGACGGCCTGCGGATTATTCGCGAGAACCGCTTCGACCACGGGCGTGTGGAAGTGATCGGCGTGTTCGTGCGTAATCAGCACGACGTCGATGTCTTTCGCTTCGCGCTCCCCCTCCGACAAATTTCCCGGATCCGTAAGAATACGAAGACCGTCGACCTCGACGAGCAAGCAGCAATGACCGAACTTCGTGATGCGCATGGACGCAGTATACCCCGCGATCAATCGGCTTCCGGCAAAAACCCGTTCACTTGGTGCCCCCACAGCTGCGCGTAGAAGCCGTCTTTCGCCAGCAATTCGTCATGCGTACCCTCCTCGAGGATCGCGCCCTTGTCGACCACGATGATGCGGTCCATCGCACGGACGGTCGAGATGCGGTGTGCGATCGCAAGCGTGGTGCGGCCTTCCATCAGCGCGCGGAGGTTCTCCTGCACGATCCGCTCGCTATCGGAATCCAGCGCGCTCGTGGGTTCGTCGAGCAACACGATGCGCGGATTTTGGAGGAACACGCGCGCGAGCAGCACGCGCTGGCGCTCGCCGCCAGAGAGCTTCACACCGCGTTCGCCGACGAGCGTGTCGTACCCGTGCGGCATCGCCGCGATCACCTCGTGGATGTGCGCCTTCTTGGCCGCGGCGATCACCTCGTCGTCCGTGACGTTCGCCTTCGCGTAGGCGATGTTCTCGCGCAGGCTGCGATGGAAGAGGTTCGGATCCTGCGGCACGAAGCCGATGGCGCCGCGCACCTCGTCCAGACGCATCGATCGGATATCGACGCCGTCGATGGTCACAGTACCGCCCTGCGGATCCACGAAACGCAGGAGCAACTTCGTGAGCGTGGTCTTGCCCGCGCCGGATTTGCCCACGATGCCCACCCGCTCCCCCGCGCGCACCGCGAGGTCGAATCGATCGAGGATCGGCGAACCCGGAACGTACGAAAAGGTCACGCCGTCGAACCGCACGGCGCCGGCCGTCACGCGCGCGTCGGACGGATGCTCCGGGTTCAAGATGTCGATGGGGGTATCGATGATGTCGACCAATTCACTCGCGTTCGCGAGGCCGCGGGCGAAGTCTTTCATGGACCGGCCGAGGTCCCACATGTGCCGCGAGCACGCGACGAGCAAGGCATGGATGAGGACGAAGTCGCCGGTCGAGAAGACGCCGTCGCGCCACAGCCGCAGCGAGAGGTAAATGGCGGGCACTTCAAGGAGCACCACCATGAGGCCCTGCACGCCGTAGATGACGGTGTGGCGGTCGACCGCCCGCACGTGGGCCCGCCATTCATTCATGACGGCGCCGGCGAAACGCGCGTCTTCTCGCTCCCCCGCGGCATTGGCCTGCACGGAGCGGATGTTCGTGAGCGCGTCGGAGAGGGCGCCGGTCACCTTGGAATCCTCTTCGCTCTCGGCGATGTCCGTGACCGACCTCCACCGCACGAGGGCATACGACGCCGCGACGAAGAACACGACCCACACGAGGAACATGGAGCCGACCAACACGGAGTGGAAGAAGAGCGTGACCGTGGCGCCGGTGAGATGCACGAAGAGGATGAAGAACCCGAACACGAACTTGTCCTGCAGGAGTTCGAACGACCGCACGAAGCGGCGGGTCTTGGCGACGAGGCTTCCTGTGAACGAGTTTTCGAAGAACGTGAGGGAGTGGGCGCGCAACTTGGAAAACGTCGCGGTCGCGAGGTCGCGCATCACGATGCCCTCCGCGCGCACGAGGGTGAAATCTGCGATGCGGTAACACACGTTCATCAGGAGGTGGTTGCCCACCATCACGAAGAACCACGTCGCGGCGACGGCAAAGATTTCCTCGCGCGTTCCCTGCGACTCCGTGAGCACGTTCACGATCCTACGAAGGATCAGCACCATCGCGGTCGTGCTGAGGAGCGCGCCGACCGCGTAGAACGCGAGCGCGGTCAGCAACATGGGCGCCTGCGGGACGCACGCGCGCAGGTAGATGCCGATGATCGAACGGTTCGATGCCATGAAGACGCCAGAGTAGCTCCTGCCGCCCCGAGAAGAAAAAATAGGCACGCCAAAATGGCGGAGAGGGAGGGATTCGAACCCTCGATCCCGTTTCCGGGATACACGATTTCGAGTCGTGCGCTTTCGACCACTCAGCCACCTCTCCGTGGCCCAGGGAGCCTAACGACATTGCCCGGGGAACGCCAGATCTCCTCGAAAAACCGCATGTCACGCCATTTCGACGTTCTACTACGCCGTATTGCGTTTGGTGTTCGTCAATTGCATGTATGAGCGGATTCTCCATGGATTATTTGAGGCGTTTCCGAAATGACCCTTGCGGAAGAGCGCGAACGGCGCTTAGAATCCCTCCCGCTTATACATTCTTCCCCCTCCCCCATGAGCTACGTCGTAGCATCTAAGGTTAAGGAAATGGTCAACGGTAAGGGCATGATGTCCGCCGGTGATCTCCCGGAACATCTCAGCAAGCACGTCGAGATGTGGTTGGGTATGGCCGTGAAGGCCGCCCAGGCCAACGACCGCAAGACGGTCCGCGGTTCCGATATGCTCGCCTTTGCCCCGGGCAAGGTCGGCGTCGTTGTCGCCTCCAAGATCAAGGAGTTCGTCAACGGCAAGGACATGATGGCCTCCGGCGATCTCGCTGACTTCGTCAGCGGTCTCGGCGAGTCCCTCTTGGCCAAGGCCATCGAGCGCGCCAACGCGAACGGCCGCAAGACGGTCCGCGGTGAAGATCTGTAATCCACCTTGGATTCAACGAAGAAGCCCCGAAAGGGGCTTTTTTCGT
>CAZZDD010000008.1:0-49573 GCA_964652185.1 uncultured Candidatus Peribacteria bacterium
GTTGCTGGGTTACGCCACGCGCACGCCGGGCGCGCGCTGTTCTTCAACGCGCACTGCGCCGCTGATGCCCCTGTCCACCACGCGGAAGCCTTCCAGCTCGCTCTGGCGCGGGTCTTTGGTCTGCAGGTCGCCGTTCGGGCCCACGAACATGACAGCCGCCTCACGCTCCTTGGCCGGCAGCTTGGTGTTCACGTCCACCATCACCGCGTAGCGGCCCTGCGCCTTGGACTCGGGCTTGATCTTGACCTTCAGCACCAGCTCGGTGGCCTTGCCGGTGCGCTCGCTGGCCTGTATGCACTCCTGCAGCGCCGTGGTGGCCTCGTCGGCGGTGTAGCCGTAGTGGTGGTCCTGCAGGGTCTGCAAGAACGTCTTGGGCGCGCGCGGGGGCGGCACCTCGCGGTCGGCGCCAGTCGCCTCTCCGCCTGCTTTTTCATCTGCCATGGTCTTCTTCCTATAGGTTGCTGCCCACACAAGGCCGGGGCAGCGGCGGCGCTATGCAAAATGGCGGCGGTGGATACTTTCCAACACCTCCAGCTGTTTTTCGCTCAACAGGTCGGGCCTGCTGCCGTTCTCTGATCGTTCCAAGACGCTCTTGAGAAAACCGTTCTGCCAGTCGGTCACGTCCTTCGTGTCAACCAGACCGGCGCACTGCTTGAGCATGGTATTGGTGCTGGCCATGGCTTACTTCGCCAGTTCAGCCTTGCGGGCCTCGTATGCGTCGTTCAGGCGCAGGCGCACGGCTTCGTCCGGGTAGTTGGCGGCCGTTACCCAGCCAATGTGCACGTCAAGGGCATCCTGATTCTTGGCCTTCTTCATGTCTGCCACCAGCTTGTCGGGCTCGGGCGCCTTGGGGGCATCGTCGTTGCTGGCGGGCGCGGGCGGCGGAGCCGATGCGGCTGGGGCCTTGGCCGTCAAGTCGGCCATGCTGCGAGCCGGCGCCTTGCCATCGCCAGCCGGGTCTGACTTGTCAAACAGAGCTTCCACGGTGGTGTCGCCTTCGCGCAGAGCCGTTTTGTAGCCCAGCAGCGTGGCGATGTGGTCCAGCGTCATATCTTCCACGCCTTTGATGCCGAAGTGCTCAAAGATCGTTTCCTTGCTGGCGCCCTTCTTCTGGAACCATTCCAGCGCGGCCAGGCGCTTGTTGCTCAGGGTTATCTCGTTGCCCAGCGCGGCGGCACGCGCCTTTTCGTAGATCGGATACCAGAGGGCCTTGGGCACCACCTTGAGGATGGCGTTGCGCAGGGCAATGCTGGCGGCCGCGTTCGCCGTGACGCCAATCATGTCGGTCTTGTAGCGCCGGTTCTGGCTGTCAGTAATGCGCCGCGGCACGTCCACCTGGATAGCCACGTTCTTCTGCAGGTCGAACATGAAGCCCTGCGCCGTGACGAATTCCTGCCCCTCGTCCACGATGCGCGTGCCCGCGCGGGCGTTGCCCCAGCAGGACAGCACGATTTCAGCGAAGCGGGCGCTGGGCCCCTCAATGTTCTTCGTCACCCACTGGCCGGTGTCCTTGTCCTTTGACTTGCGCGGCAGGGCGTAGCTGCAGCTTTCGGCCACGTCGTCGTCCAGCATCACCAGGCTGGTCGCGTCGGCCACGAACGCCTTGATGCTGCGCGGGTAGGCGTGCGCCGTGGCTACCTGCTGGTCAATCTCGGATTTGTTCAGCAGCGCAATGTTGGGCGTGCTCTCGGTGGCGTTGAAACGCTCGTCGTCGTTCTGGTCGTTCATGCTCAAAGCTCCATCTTGTAGTGGGGAATAGATGCCATCTTCAGCTCGTGCCCGGGGCCGGGCCAGACGCCTGTGCTTACGCATTTGGCGTAGGAGTCCAGGGCGCGGCGGTACTTGCGCTTGCCGTTGGCCATGCTTTCCTCGTCCAGTTGGATCTGCGCCGTCAGGAATGGGTATTCATCCTCGATGACGATGAAAATGAACCCCAGCACCGGCGCCTTGATTTGCCAGCCCACGGCGTCAGAGTAGAAAGCGGCCTGCATGTCATAGTCCATGTTGCCAGCCTGGCGGCCAAAGGCTTCCTCGTCGGTGGTGTCAAAGGTCTTGCCGTCCAGCAGGATCACCCCCTTGTCCGGCGTGCCGAACGGGCAGTACATCTTGTCGGGCCGGACCTTCACCCGGGCGCCGGTGGTGGGGTCTGCCGTGAACACCGATGCCTCGCCAAACCCGGCGCCCAGAAGGGCCGTGCGGATGTCGGGCACGGACAGGGCCTGATTGCGGATCGCGTGCGCCGTGTCGTATTCCTGCTGGTCGATGGCCGTGGCGCCGTCGGCCTCGCATTCCTTCTTGAAGTCCTGCCACGCCTTGACGTTCTTGTTGGCCACCTCGGGCCCGATGCGGTACCGGGCGTTGAAGGCGTGTTCTTCAAACAGGATGCAGTGGGCTATGTTGCCGAATTTCTGCGCGGCGGTTTCGGTTTCCTTCTTAGGCGGCTTGCGCGAGTCCAGGTACTGGCCGAAGTAATAGGCCGGCGAGCGGCGCATGGCCTTCAGGCCGCTGTTGCCAATGGCCGTGCGGTCGGCGTGATAGTCCGCGTTGCTCAGGTCGGTGTAGATGCCGGGTTCACGCATGGTTGTTCTCCTTGGGGTTGAAATTCTTTGCCGTCCCACACATGCGTTTCGCGCGAAAACACATGCTGGCAGCGCCTGCAATACGTTGTCCACTTGAAGCTCGTCACGATGGGCGCTGCGGCGGCGGGATAAAACTTGGTGGCAGTCGTTTTGTCGTGCAAGCCCAGTTTGCAGAGGATGCTCATGTCAATCCTCGAAGTCTTCGTTGGGGTTGATCAGCACCAGCAGGGCGCGGGCCTCATTGGTGGCGTCTTGCGACGGCTGCAGGATGACGCGGCGCAGCACTTCGTACAGCTCCTCGCCGTGCGCCTGCTTGGCTGTCACCAGGGCGCGCGCTGCGGCTTGCTCGGCTTCCTGCTGTCGGCGCTCCTCGGCGGCTTGGGCTTGCGCCAGCTCGTCGGCGGCCACCTCCTCCAGCGTGGCGGCAATATCGGCGGCCACCTCGATCAGAAGGTTCGCGGCTTCGTCGGCTCGGTCGTCGTAGTCGGCGGCCACCAGCTTGAAGGCGTTGATGGATTCCAGCCGCGCGCGCAGCTCGGCGCCGGTTTCGTCCACGCGCGGGCCCATGCGCTGGATGTCGTCAATGCGCTGCTGCACCTCTGCCGCGCGCTGCTGGCGGGCCTGCTCGGCTTCGCGGGCAATGGACTCGGCCAAAATTTGCCGCAAGCTGGCGATGCGGGCGGCCTTGATCTGCTCGGCTTCGCTCACGCGGGCGTCGTAGTCGGCCGCGTACAACAGGGTGTCGTTCAGCGTCCGCAGGGCGCTCTCGATGTCCACAGATGCGGCGTTGCTGCTGTAGGCTGCTCCATAGATGCTCAGGGCGTCAATCCGGCGCTGCACCGCCTGGGCGCGCTCCTCGCGCTCGCGCTGCTGCTGCGCGGCCTGCTCGTCCAGCGCGCGCTGGCGGGCCTCGTCGGCTTCCTTCGCCTCGCGCTGCTGCTTCTCGAAAGCCTCGCGCTGCGCGCGCAATGCCGCCTCCTGCTCGTCCAGCGCACGCTGGCGCGCGGCCTGCTCCTCCTGCTGCTGGCGCAGGCGAGCCTGCTGCTGGCGCGTGCGCTCCAGTTCTTCCTCCTCCTCAATGGCCGCCATCAGCAGCCCGTTGAGTTGGCGCAGGGTTTCGTCCTTTGCCTGCGTGGCCTGGCCCTTGAATTCCTCGTAGCCTTCGTCCACCATGATGCCCTCGGCGGCAACGATCTTCTCGCGCAGCTCTGCGCTGGTCAGGCCCACGGCCTCCGTCGGGATGCGGGCAATGGCCGTGATGGCGTCGATGTGGGCCTGGCGGCGGCGCTGCTCGGCAGCATCGCGCTCGGCCTTCTCGTTTTCTTTGCGGGTTTCTTCCGCCGTGATCTGCTCGTCAATCGGCGCCTCGGCGCGTTTGACCTCCTCAATCAACTCGTCGGCGCTGGCGTTGGCCTGGCGCTGCATCGTGCCCAGAATCTTGGAGCGCGCGTCCTTGAGTTTTTGCAGGGGGTAGCGCACCTCCTCGCGCAACGCCAAGCGGGCTTTCTTGGCCTCGTCCATGCCCTTGGTGGTGGTCACGTCGAAGGCCACGTTGCGGTACTGCTCGGCCAGCGCCCGGCCACGCGCCACCAGCGCCATGATGTTCGAGCCCTGCTCAGTCACCACGGCCAGCGCGGTGGACATCGGATCTTCTTGGACCGCTGGCGGCTCCGCGTCCTGGCCAGCGCCGGCCATCGCCGCGCCCTCGCCAACTTCTTCATCGGGGGAATCGTTCACTGTATCTCCTTGGGTTAAAAGCGGATGCCGGATTTGTAGGCCAGCAGGCACAGCGCCAGCATGGTCACTGCGCCGATGGCCATGCCAGACAGAAACATGGTCGTTCCCTCGTCAATGATCGGGTGAGGGATGCGCGTCGGGCGCAGGCGGCGGCGAAAGATGTTATTCAACATGGCGATACTCCAGGCAGGCGGTGTGCGTCATCGGCATCAGGATGGTGACCTTGCCAACCAGCATTGGCTGCAGATGCGTTTTCTCCTCGCTCTTGGTGCACTTCCAGTCGCGCTTATTCAGCTCAAACTTCGGCGCGCGCGCATCGCTGTAAGCGGCGTAGAAGGCGAATCCCAAAATAGCCAAAAGGCTGACGATGGCAGCGATCACAAAAAATTCGAGGAATCTCAAAAGTCACCTCCGCACACGCCATAGCCAGCAGCCTCTGCCAGCTTGCGCTCCTGCTTGGCCGTTGGAACATCGTCCAGGCCAGATTCGTATTCATCCATGTGGTGGGCGTTGATGGCGTCCTGCTCGTCGGGCGACGGCTGACGCGGCGGCACAGGCGGCACGCACTCAGGAATTCTCATGATGACCCCTTAAATTAATACGACATATTTTGGCACAGTGCCAAAAGATTGAGCAAGTCTTTTTTTTCAGATAGAGTGCAGCCCATGAACAAAACCCAACTCCGCACGGCGCTGAAGCAGTTGGAGAACGTGAGTCAGTTCTCGCAAGCGCACGGCATACCCATCCGCACCATCTGGCGCCTGCGAAAGCGCGGCGCTTCACCGACCAAAAAGACCACCGAGAAGTTCAAGGCGGCACTCATAAAAGACGGGATCATCAATGAAGACGGATCAATCATCGAGGGTAAGTGCTGACTATCCAGACGGTTCACCGGGAAGGTGGCCAGACGGCACGCGGCGCAGCTGGGGCAACGGATTTACCCACGGCTTTGATAGCAAGCCGCATGGGTACGTTGTGGGCACTCACTCAGGCCGCACGCGCGCCCTGCCGCTGAACCCGCGCCCGAGCAAGGCGTTCGGCGGGACCAACGGGAACATACCGGGCATGGGGCCTGAATACCTGACAATACAGTCGGGCACCAGCGCGCAGCGGGTGAAGCAGAGCAGGCCGCCGGGGCATTACAAGAAGAAGGTGGTCGCGTGACCGAATGGCTCAACCGCTGCCACTTCGGGGACTGCCTCGAAACGCTGCGCCAGATGCCCGATGGGCTGGTGCAGACCTGCGTGACAAGCCCGCCGTACTTTGGCCTGCGCGACTATGGGCACGCTGGACAGATCGGCCTTGAGCCTACGCCGGACGAATTCGTTGCCAAGCTGGTGACGGTGTTCCGCGAGGTTCGCCGTGTGCTGCGCGATGACGGCACGCTGTGGCTGAACATTGGGGACAGCTATAACGCTGCAGGCCGCACGGGGCACGGCACTCGCGTTGGCTACAAGCAGGGAAGCAACCGCGCCAGTTCAACAGGAGCCGATGCGTGCCGCCCAAGCGTTGCTGGCCTTAAAGAAAAAGACCTGATCGGCATCCCCTGGCGCGTCGCCTTCGCGCTGCAGGCCGATGGCTGGTATCTGCGGCAGGACATCATCTGGCACAAGCCGAACCCCATGCCGGAGAGCGTGCGCGACCGCTGCACGAAGGCTCACGAGTATATCTTCCTGCTGTCGAAGAAGGAGACGTACTACTTCGACGCCGAGGCGATGAAGGAGCCGAGCGTAACCAACGACCCCCGGCGGCCTTATACGTCTAAAGGCGCGAAAGACCTCGACGGCCGATCTGAAAGGAAATCGGGCCAAGCGCGGGATAAGGGTGATTTCTCTCTTCGCAACAAGCGCTCAGTCTGGACCGTCACCACGAAGCCGTTCAAGGGCGCCCACTTCGCCACGTTCCCCACCGAACTGATCGAGCCCTGCATCCTGGCTGGTGCGCCTGCTGGCGGCATCGTGCTTGACCCGTTTTTTGGCAGCGGCACCACCGGCCAGGTGGCTCAGGCCCTGGGCCGCCAGTTCATCGGCATCGAGCTGAACGAGGCGTACAAGCCCTTGCAGGACGAGCGCCTGCGCCAGCCCAGCTTTATCTTGGAGTAACACCATGCCCCAACCAGGCGCAGACTTTGGCGATGACCAATTCGGTCAGCGCGGATTCATTCCCGGCGACTTCAGGCCCAGCAAGGTGGTCATGAACGAGCACTGGATGGCCGCGCACGAATCTCATGCCAAGACCAAAGAAATGACCCTCCTGCTGGTACAGGCCAGCACGCGGTACCGCGACGACTTCCATGGGTGGCTGACCGACAACTACCACGTCTGGGAGCGATTCAAGGCAGAGGCCAACAAGATCCGCTGCGCGGGCTGGGACCACTATTCGGCCCGGACCATCATCGAGGTGCTGCGCCACGAGAGCAACCTGCGCGACGTGGGCGGCCGGTGGAAACTGAACGACTGGTACACCCCTGACCTGGCCCGGCTGTACATGGAGTTGGACAGCAAGGCTGATGGGTTTTTTGAAATCAGGAATCGACCATGAACAGACAACAACGACGATCAGCCGCAAAGCGTGTATCCACCATCAGCAGCCAGTACGGCGAAACGCTGGAGGAGGTGCACGTAGAAGACGCCCGCCGGGCCATGATGCCCCCGGGCATGCTGCGGGTGCTGCGCTCGCGCCGGCTGATCGTGGTGGAGATCGCCCCCCGTGGGCACGCGGCACCGCACCGCATGCTGAACGTGGCCCTGGCCGACGGCGGGCACGCTGGGCGCATCAGTTGGGCCGACCTGATGGCCGTCAAGGCGCAGTGCGGCTACCCCGACCTGGACGCGCTGGAGGTGCTGCCGCGCGAGGTGGACCGCGCCAAGCAGGCCGCCGACAGCGGATCTGCGCGGGAAATCTGGGTGCTGCAGGGGGCTATACCTTTTGTGGAGCGGGCATGAGTAAGGACTTCACGGGCTACAACGATGCGGCATCACGCGCCGTATTCAGGGCATTCGAGGAGCGCCTGGCCCCGCTGATTGAAGATATTGCGCCGGGGTTTTCCATGCAAAACATGGTGATCAGGCGCGATACAGATCCAGTGGACTATGAAGACCGCGTGCAGATTCGTCTGATCATCAAGCGCGGTGAGCGCGTAAACATGGGCACAGAGCCTGGGCCGCAGCCGCTGAAGGCCATGGAGCAGTTGAAATGATTCCAGCAGGATGGACCCTCAAGGAAACCCGTCGGTGGATGCGGGAAGAAGCAAAGCAGTACGGTGAGAAGTTCGTGGAGATGCCCATCGGCACTCAGCGCACGCCTGGCCTGCTGCACGCACTGCGCAACCGGCACTACCTGGTGCAGATTTACAACCCGCTGCCGCACCAGAACGGCCATGTGCTGGTGCGCATCAGCGTCAACCGCGCCGTGCTGGACGACAAGGGCGGCTGGCTGGACGGCATCACATGGGACCAGCTGCAGGCCATCAAGGCGGCAGTGGGCTATGGCGACCATGATGCGCTGGAGGTGTACCCAGCGCAGGGCGATGTGGTGAACGTGGCCAACATCCGGCACCTGTGGGTGCTGCCCAATTCGCTTCCGTGGAAGTGGGGGGCAGAGTGATCGACCCGTTCAAGCTCAAGGGGCCCACCTGCCTGAGTTTCAGTGGAGGCCGCACCAGCGCATACATGCTGTGGCGCACGCTGCAGGCCAACACGCCAGAGGACATCAGGCGCTGGCTGGTGGTGTGCTTTGCCAACACCGGCAAGGAGGCGGAGGCCACGCTGGAGTTTGTGCGCGAGTGCGCAGAACGATGGGGCATCACCGTCATTTGGGTAGAGTACCGAAACAATGATGCCGGGTACGCGGTGGTGGACTTCGCCAGCGCCAGCCGCAACGGCGAGCCGTTCGAGGCCATCATCCGCAAGCGCAACTATTTGCCAAACCCAATTACTCGATTCTGCACGGTGGAGCTGAAAATCCGCGCCATGCACAAGCACCTTCGCGCCTTGGGCTGGGCCGACGGTGATGGTGAGTGGGACCAGTTTGTGGGCATTCGCGCTGACGAGCCGCGGCGCGTGGCCAAAATACGTGCCAGGCCGAGCCCGGAAACCACGCGGGAAACCATGCTGATGCCGCTGGCCGACGCAGGCATAACCATTGCCGACATTGAGAGTTTCTGGGCTGCGCAGCCCTTCAAGCTGGCCCTGACAACACACAACGGGCGCACGCTAGACGGTAACTGTGACCTATGCTTTTTGAAGCCCCGCAAGCAGGTTTTCAGCCTGATCCAGCGCGAACCACAAACCGCAGTGTGGTGGGCCAGCATGGAGAGTTTGGGTCTTTCCAGTAAGCCCGACGGGGCGTTTTTCCGAAATGATCGGCCCAGCTACGCCACGATGCACGCCAACGCGACGGAGCAGGGTGACCTGTTCGGCTTCATCGAGGATGACGAGCCAGCCATTGCCTGCTTCTGCGGGGACTGACGATGCACCACTACCCCCACTACATCAAGGCATTCAAGGCCGCGACCGCCCATTTAACGCGCGTTGAACGGTCGTTGTACCGGGAGGCCATCGACCTTTACTACGACCTCGAACGACCGTGGCCAGCGGATGACTTTGCGGGCTGGGCACACAAGCTGCAGGCCCGCACCGACGAGGAAAAGGCCGCCCTGGAGTCGGTTCAGCGCGAGTTTTTCCCGGTGCTTGACGGGGCCTTCAGGAACGAGCGGTGTGACAAAGAAATCCTTAAATATCAAACAGTTATCGCTGCCGCCTCTGCCGCTGGCCGGGCGTCTGCTGAAGCACGGGCCAACAAGAAGGCAACGGCCGTTAAACGACCGTTGCCGCCGCGTTCAACCAATCAGAATCAGAATCAGAACCATACTCCACCTATCGGTGGAGGCGCCGCGCCGAGCGCGGCCACCACCACGAGGGGTACAAGGTTGCCGGCAGACTGGGAGCCGGACGACAGCTGCGCGGCCTTCCTTCGGGAAAAGCGGCCGGATCTGGACCTGGCCACCACGGCAGACCTGTTCCGCGACTTCTGGCACTCCAAGCCCGGAAAGGACGGCTGCAAGCTCGATTGGACGGCCACCTGGCGCAACTGGGTGCGCAGCCAGCGCGCGCTGCCTGGGGCGCCTGCAGGCGAGGCGCAGGGTTGGTGGAAGACGGGCAAGGGCCTGCGCGACAAGGGCGCCGAGCTGGGCGTGGTGCTGGCCGACGAAAGCCCGCAGGCGTTCATGCGATTCAAGGCCGCGGTGTGGGTGGCTGCTGGCGATGGCCCATGGTGGGACAACACGGATACCGCCTACCCGCTGGCGGTGCGATTGAGGGACGGCAATGGTTGAAATCACGCTGGAGTGGCTGTACCGCCATGTGCACAAGGACGAGGACGGCTGCCTGATCTGGGCCGGGCCAATGACAACCGCTGGCCAGCCGCAAGCATCGCTTCGGGTTGGCGACGAGCGCAAGACGCTACTTGTGCGCCGTGAGATTTGGAAGATGGTCCACGACTACCGGCCGCTGCCGTCCAAGATGCGCGTGTACGCGAAGTGCGAAAAAGAGGGCTGCGTTCACCCGGACTGCATCAAGACGCGCGGGCGCGGAGCCGTGCAAAAGGGCGTCAAGAAGCCGCTGGCCGTGAAGATCAAGATCGCCTTGGCGCGGCGCGCGCAGTCGCAGTTTGACCACGACGAGCTGATGGCTGCCATCAATGGCAGCGATGAAACAAACCTGGAGTTGGCTGCGCGTCTGGGCTGCAACCACAGCTACGTGTCCAAAATCAGAAGCGGGCAGGCGCGCAAGGAATACATCTCGCCGTTCGCTGGCCTGATGCCGTGACCGAGTTTGAGCGCCGCGTGGAGTTCTTCGAGCGATGGGCTCGGGTGGACAAGGAGTTTGCGTGGCGGCAATGTTGCCGCGAAGAAGCGAAGTTTCCTGGCTTGAAGGCCGCCGTCACAGAGCGCATGCGGCGATTCAACCAGTTTTGCAAGCCGACCAACCATCACAACGACGAGATCACATGGGCACCATTACCATTCCCATCCGCACCATCAGTACCATGAATGCGCGAGAGCACTGGCGAGCGCGCACCAGGCGCGTGAAGTCCGAGCGAACGGCGACGTACTGGATACTGGCGCCGCTGCCCAAGCCTGACATTCCCGTGACCGTGCTGCTGACGCGCGTAGGGCCGACCAATGGCCTGGACGAAGACGACAACCTGAACGGCTCCATGAAAGCAGTGCGGGACCAGATCGCGGACTGGCTGGGCATCAACGACCGCGACCCGCGCGTGAAGTGGAAGTATGCCCAGCGCCGTGAAAAAAGCTGGAGCGTGGAGGTGGAGTTTATTGCGCCATCCGTGGCACTGTGCCAAAATGACGCGCAGGAGGTTCCCCATGGATGATGTAATTCCACTAGCAGGTGCGGTTGACGGCCTGCGCATGCTCAAGGACGGCGGCGTAAGCGTCACCTTGATTTTCGAGCCCAAAGACCGCGTGGCCGTGATGACGATGATGGGCCAGCCTGGCGCCAGCATCGCGTGTGTCCGGCTGAAGGATGGGCATGCCGCTGTGCCCGCACCAGTAGCGCAGCGTGACACGCGCGGGCCGCTGTGTAAGGAGGCTTGCGACCTAGGGAAGAACGCGACGTTCCACCAGTTCCTTGCAGAAGCCGGTTTTTCGCGCGACGAGGACGGCGCCAAGATTTTCATTCTTTCCCGGTGCCACATCAGCAGCCGCAAGGAGCTTGACACTTCTCCGCAGGCGGCCGTGTTGTTTCAGCGGTTTGTGCGCCACCCGTTTCAGGCATGGCTGCGTAATCAGGCGCAGCCATGAAGCGCACCCCTATGAGCCGTGGCAGCGGATTCGCCCGCCCGGCGTACACCGCGCCACCAACCGCGCCTGCACAGCCGCTGGCCCGCGTGCCCAACTACACCCGCGTGGAATACAGCGGCAGCGGGCTGCCGAAAGAGCCGCGCATCGAGATACCGCACCTGATGCTGATGGCACGCCGGCCTGGGCAGATTTGCCTGCTGCGCGTGCCCGGTGTGTGCCCGTACCCCGGCATGTTGCGCGATGACTGTTGCGCGTGCCACGGCAACAGCAGCATCTATGGCAAGGGCCTGGGCCGCAAGGCTGACGACTGCTTTGTGGTCAGAGGTTGTGCGCGCTGCCATCTCTTTATCGACTCAAGTTACAACGCCACCCAAGAGCAGCGACAGGACGCATTCCGTGCGGGATTGCAACGCCAGATCACCGAATGGCGCTACCTGCTGACCTGCGCTGACACGCCAGCCAAGGACCGTGAGGCTGTTGCCCTGGCGCTGGAGCATCTTCGCGTGAAAGGCTACGCATGAGCGACTACCAATTTCCCCGCCCGCTGGCAACGTATGCCGCGCCACTGATCACCATGATCGACCACGCCATAGACGAGCATCAGCGCAAATTCAACAAGCCCCCGCACACGCTGGTGCTGCACAAGGCGTCGCTGGTGAAGCTGCATGAGGAGTTTGTCGCTGGGCATGTGCTGTTGGTGGCAAAGCAGTTCGGCAATGTGTTCGTACCGTGCTACCGCGACGTGCCCATGGCGCAGTGCCCGTGCACTCGGCCTGAGCACTACGATTTCTACCTGGACGCGGATCTGGCGCACCAGCCCATTTGAAGAACCCGCGCCGTCCGGTTGACGGCATAACTTGGAGATACCCATGAGCATTGAATTGGCAGAAGAAAGCCAGCGCCAGGCGCCGCTGGAGCGGCCCACTGTCGGGCGACGGCTGTATTACTGGAGCCACCTCCACAATGGTGTGCTGGACCCGGCGCAGGCGTTCGACGCTGGCGTGCTGTTCGTCCACGAGGACACGGGCACCACGCGGCGCTTCCCGCACTTCGAGCTGGTGACGGCAGAAGGCGCGCGGGCCACCTGGGTGCCAAGCATCACGGACCTGCTGGCTGAAGACTGGGAGGTGCTGTGATGCAACACATTCCCTCCCCCGACACCAGCGACGCCGGCATCGAGCGCGACATCAAGGCCGTGGGCGCCGACAAGTTCCCGCGCGTGACGCTTGCTGACCTGCAGGCCAACATCGTCAGCGAACATTACTTCACAGCGCAACAGGGCGCGGTAGCTGCGGCGGTTGAACTTGGCGCGGCCTGTTCAGACGGCACGCACAACCCGCTCAACCTGCTGACCTTCTGCGTGCTGGTGCTGAGAAACGGCTTCACCGTCACGGGTGAGTCGGCCTGCGCCAGCCCGGAGAACTTCAACAAGGAAATCGGGCGCAAGATCGCGCGCGAGAACGCTGTGCAGAAGGTCTGGCCGCTGATGGGGTACGCGCTGAAGGAGCGCATGCACCAGGGCCTGATGGGCGAGTTGTTCTCCACGGCCAGCGCACTCGCTGGAGCCGACGTGGAAACCATTGCTCGCGCCTGCCACGAGGTCAACCGAGCCTACTGCGCCGCGCTTGGCGACCTGTCTCTGCCAGCATGGGAGGATGCCCCCGACTGGCAAAAGAACAGCGCCCGCGCTGGCGTGACGATGCACCTGGCCAACCCGAACGCCGGGCCGCAGGCCAGCCACGAAAGCTGGATGGCGCAAAAGCAGGCTGAAGGCTGGATCTTTGGCGCCGTGAAGCGCCCGGAGGCCAAGGAACACCCCTGCATGGTGCCGTTCGACCAGTTGCCGCCCGAGCAGCAGGCCAAGGACTACATCTTCCGATCTGTCGTGCACGCGATGGCGCGGGCAAAGTGATGCAGCGCCGGGGCTTCTTGCTGGTCATGCTGGCCGCTGGAGCCGCCCCGGCAGTGGTGAGGTCGGGCGTGCTGATGCCAGTGCGCCCGGCCATCATCTTGCCATCCATGGAAATTGGACGAATTGAAGGACTCCGATTTATAAAAAGCTATCCGGGACAATCCGACGTGGTTGTTTTTCGTCGCTGGCTTCCTTGGGGAGAGAATACTGTTCTCTTGGAGGATGGGATTGTCCCTTGGCCAGATGGCGGCCGTGTTGCGCTATCGCAAGAATGGATTGAGCGCGGCATAATCGTGCCGTGACAGTGCTTTGAGATTGTCAGCCGTCAGTGACGGTGCGCGATACGACGTTCCACCGTCCGCGCACCGGCCCCGAGCAACGGCTGACATTCTGAAGGCCACTGGCGTACTGCGGGTTGGCGCCGCAGGGCTGATTCAACGCAACCTCCTTCTACGACACTGCCCTATGTGAGCGTCGGTGGACTTCAAAAATCTCTTGACTATGCCAAACGGCAGGCACATTATTCAGTCGCTGCCGATTTGGCAGTTTTGCAAAACTTCCCATTTGGAGAAACCATGAAGAAATCCTGGATTGCGATGACCCTGGCGCTCGCTGCGCTGGCCCTGCCCGGCCTGGCCGTGGCGCAACCCACTGAAGACCTGTCCCGCCCTGTTGCTGTTGAAATCGCCGCTGCTGCCGGCGTAGCCGTGTATGCCGCCACCGAGCTGACCAAGGGCGCCGCGCTGGTGGCCACGGCCGCCGACAACCTGGGCGCTGACTGGTGCACCATGAAGAAGAAGGACGACGGCAAGGGCAAGGGCGGCGGCGGCAAGAAGTGCCTGACGGCCAAGGCGGGCCCTGACGACGGCGACGGCGGGGAGCTGCATGCGCGCGGGCCCGGCGATGACGGCGGCGGCGAGTCCGAGCCCACCAGCGCCTGACCTGGGCGCGCAGTGGACAAAGAAAAGGCCCCAGCGGGGCCTTTTTTCATGGGCGCGTCAGATCACGCCTGAACCACCCGGTTTCCGGTTTCGTCATTGGGCGCGCTGATGATGCCCTCTGCCTCCATGCGGGCCAGATACTCCACCGCGCCGTTGTAGCTCAGTTTGCACGCGACCTGCAGCGCGGCCACGCTGGTGTCGCGTGTAGCCAGCACATGGGCCTTGGCGCGGTCGTAGCCCGCCGTGTCGGCCCCAGCCTTGCGCGCGGCCTGTTCAGCGCGCTCCTTGGCGTTGTATGCCTTCTCGCGGCTCATGATGTGGCCTCCACCAGCACGCGACGCTCGCCCATGGCATTGGGCTTGCTGATGACGCCAGCGGCCTCCAGCGCGTCCTGGGCCTGCGCTGCTGCGCTGTAGGTCAGCCGGCACGCCGTCTGGATGCCCAGCACGCTGGCGTCCTGGGTGTCGATGACGTGTTTGTGGGCGGCGGCCAGCGCCTCGTCGTTGGGCGTTGCGATGCGGCGCATTATTGAAGCCTCGAACCGTCGGGCGCCACCAGCTGCAGCACCTTGTCATCCTTGGCCGTGAGCATGCGCAGGTTGTGCGCCAGGGTGTACTCGCGGCTGGCCAGCGCCGTGAGGTAGTCCCAGTTCTCATTCAGCCAGAAGCCCATGTACACGGCGGGATCTTCCATGTTCATGGTGTCGGGCATGCCGTCCACCTGGGCCAGCTCGGTCATGGCCTTGCGCATCAGCACGCCGCGGCCGTCGGGCGTGGCCTTGAGGCCGATCAGGATGGCGAACTTGATGCCATCAAAGGGCGCCGTGGTTTCGTCCTGTGCGGCGGGTTGGTTGGTGTCTTCGGTCATCACTTTCCTTTCGGGGTTTGTGCCTTGCGGCGGGTTTGGGTCTTGTGCACATACGCGCGCTCAATCATCGGCTGGAGCCACCGCGCCCCGCCCAATTCCTTGAGCATGGCGTACTGGTGCGCGTACAGGCTGACGGCCATGGCCTTTGCTGGGCCACGGTCTTCGGGCTTGGGGATTTTGATGGACATCAGAATGCCCACCCGGCAAACAGCGTCAGGCTGCTGGAGCTGCGCACCCGGGGATGGTTCGCGTACATGGGGTCGATGTCGCTTCCCGGGTCATGCTGGTATGTCAGCCGAACGCGCGCCTTGCCCACCGGCGCCACCACACCCAGCACGGGCGCCAGGCGCGTCACCTTGCGCTCTGTTCGCCACGCGCAGTAGGGCATGCACTCCAGCACGGCGCCGGGCTGCTGAACCATGCCCAGATGCGTGCGGGTGTACCCGCGCACGATGGCACCACCGGCGAACACCGGCCCCCACTCGCCCACCAGCCCCAGCAGGGCGCCGTCACGGTCGTTGGACAGGCGGATGGCCGCGGCCAGCGTGCGAACCCGCACCGGACCCCATTGGTCAACGTCCCACATGGCGTAGATCCCCGGCGTGTTGTTGTTCAGCGCCCCCGACCCGGCGTTGTAGCGCGCGTGCCGGGTGGCCAGCGCAAAGCCGATCTCGGCGGGCATGGGCGTGTACACCGCCACAGCCGCCCCGATGGCATTGGCCAGCATGTCGCGCCCGTCAAATCGGCCACCAGGCCGCGCCCGGTCGGCCATCTCCTTTGCCACGCCGGCCGCCAGCGTCAGCGCAAAGGCATCGTGCTTGCTGTCCATGGTGTTGCGCAGCACCAGCCCAATGCCAGCGGATGCGCCAGCGTGCAGTGCCTTGTCGTTGACCTGGGCGCGGCAGTCCTTGGATGCCATCACGGCCAGCGTGAAGCAGATGCCAGCCACTGCCCACGGCAGCGTGCGGGAGTTGATGATTGGGTGCGTCATGATGGAATCTCCTTGGTGCAAATGAACGTGTCGCGGGCCTTGATGCCGCCAATCAACGGCGGCCCCTTATAGGCTTCAGTCTCCAGCGTCGTGGCGGCTCGCCACGGGCCATAGATCGCGCCGTCGGCGTAGCTGTAGCCCAGCGTGTCGCGGTAGTGGAACTGCTCCAGCGGCACCGGCCCGGCCATGGTCAGGACGTGGGTGAAGCCTTCGGCAGCGGCTTGCTCGATGATGGGCAGCAGGCGCAGGGTGCGGGAGGTCATGAGGCACCGCCTTCGTACCAAAACTTCACGCGCGGCGGCTCGTTGAATACAGCCAGCGGCCACACGGTCACGCCCATGCTTTCGTACCGGCGAACGGCCTTTCGCAGCGTTGCCCCACTCGCCCGCGCCGTGTCAATCAGCAGCGTCGGCCCCGGCCCTTTTTGCCCATACGGCAGAAACGGGATTCCCAGCGCGTGACTGGCATACACGGATGCAACAGCGCCGCTTCGACCGGGGCCAGTGACGGACTCGCAAAGACTGATTGCGCCGCTGGTAGCAAGCGCGGTTTTCAGTGCGTCACGGAACTCTTCTTCGCTGATAACGCGACTCATACGCTGCCTTCCGTAGCGCGTGCAGCGCCGGTAGCTTTGCAGCAGCGCCCAAACGGCATGTCTTTGGCGGGGCATGTGCATTCGGGTGCGCTCTTGGTGGCTTTGGCGATGACCGCGCGGGCGTCCTGTCCGACGCAGTAGAGTTGCAGAAACTCATCCACAGCGGCCATGTCGCCGGAGTAAAAGCGTTCTCCTAATTCAGTCATGTGCTCGGTGAACTGGCGCAGCATTTCGGCATTCGCCGTGTCGCGGGCATATCGAAGGCCGCGCTGGCTTTGTCCGAAAAGTCCCAAGTAATCCACGCGCATTCCGGTGTGGTCGGCGGCCAGCGGAACATCAGCCATGGCTGGCCTCCTTGTGCTTGGCAATCAGGGCGCGGGCAACGGTTTGGTAGTACAGCGGCTTTGAGACTTGAGCCAGCAGCGCGTGGCCGTCCAGGGTGTAGCCCTCTGGCACGTTCGCCTGTTCGTAGGGAATCGGGTTTGCAATGCGCTCTAGCCCCGCCAGAAGCTCATCCCTCTGCGCTTTGAGTGCGGCGACCTCGGCCTGCATGCCGCGAATCGTTTGCGCGCGGTGCAGCAGCGTGGCGTTCAGCGGGTCAACGACTCGGGTGTAGGGGCTGCTTTGGCCGCTGGCCCATGCGTCGTTCAGCTCGCGCTGAATGCTTTCCGGCAGGCGTCCAATGGCGTCATCTACGATCTTTGCCATGCTCATGCCCCCCGCGCAGCCATGGCCGCCGTGTTGCCCAAGGCGCGACAGTCAGCCGCCGCCGTGCGGATCGCGTCCAAATAGTCTTGCGTGTGTTCCATGCTCATATCACCAGCCCATCCTTTCTGCACAGACCGGGCCAATGCCGCGTGCGATTGAGTCACTGTCCGTCAGATCGCGCGCGCACACCGCGCACTTTCCGAACTCCTTGCCGTAGGCGATGGCAGCGGCCTGCGGGTCACGCATGGCCAGCAGCACGGCCTGCTCTGTCTCCTGGTTGCAGGCGTTCGCGCGCAGGAACCGCCCGCCCATGACCTTGCCCAGATAGGTGCCATCGAAGCCACGGCCTTGCTTGACGTAGATCGCGCCCGCGTTCTGGCTGGTGGCCTTGGCCGGCGACAGGGTGAAGCCCGCCAGCGTCAGCTTCGGGTTGCGGATGCCGCGCGCCAGCGCATTGCTGAATGCCTGCTCCACCGCGGGCAGGTCCACCGCTGGAGCCGTCAACTCGGCCACGGCCTGCTGCGCCTTGCGGTCCTCTGCCGATACCATCCACTTGCGCACGGCAGCCAGCTGGCGATCAGTCAGCGACCCCCAGCGGATGACGGCCTGGCGCATGCTGCTGGCAAAGTCGTTGCTGCTGGTGTTCGCGTCAATCCACGCGGCCTCGGGCTCATTGGAGGCCGCCCAGCTTGTCCAGTTCGCCTCCTTGGCGGCCTGCGCGCGCTGCGCCAGGCGCTCGGCGGCGCGCGCCCGCGCCTCGGGGCTGCTCTTGAACACCAGCTTGCCGGTGCCGTGGCATTTGAAGCAGTCAGACCCGCGCGTGCTGGGTCCGCCGTACCGACCAGATCCGCCGCAACGCGGGCACTTCTCCACGTAGTCTCCAGCGGACGTGCGTGCAACAGGGGTGGCTACGGCGCTCATGATGCCCGCGCCCCCATGGCCGCCGTGTTGCCGTCTGCCCGCTCGATGCCCGTCACATCATCAGCAGGCCAGTATTCCCCGCGCATCTTGGCCAGGGCGCGATAGGCCCACATGGAGCGCGCTGTGTGCAGCAGCTGGCCGCGCAGGTTCATATGCAGGAACTGGGGCGCCTCGGCCTGGGCCATCAGCGCAGCAGTCTCATCCTCGGTGACATCGACGTTGCGCGCCCCAATCCACTCGCGCAGCACAAAGCGCGGGTCTTCTTCGGGCACGGGCACCAGGCCGGCGCCGAATGCCTGCGCAGCCTTGAATGCTTGTGGGTGAAGCGTGTTCATCAGACAGTCTCCTTTTCGGCCTTGGCCGCGTAGAAGGCGGCAGCCTCGGCCATCAGCGCATCCAGTTGCTGCAGCGCGCGGGAGTGCTGGGCGGCAATCGCCTTTTCAGTGGCGCGCACCGTGGGGCCTTCAAAAACAGCCTTGCGGAAGTCGCCAAACATCACGAAGCTGCGGCAACCTCTGCCCTCGTCCTTTTGCACCTGGGCATAGGTGCGCAGGCCGCGCCGCAGACCCTTGCCGGTGCTGATCAGCAGCAGATGGCCCGGCATGCTGGGCACAGGAAACTCGTTCTCGGCGGAAAGCTCCCCGCGCATGTTTCGGGTGACGGTGACACAGCGCGGGTCATCGTTCTTGTAAGTGGCTTGAGCAGTGGACATGAAACCTCCAGTAGATCCGGCAACAGCGCCGGCCACTACCCCGCACGCGGGGCAGCAGTCGTAGCTGTCAGGCGGCAACGCGGGCCCAGCGCGCCGCGCCGTTGCCCTGAATGCGCCAGTCGCGCAGCCAGTCGCGCGGGATGGAGCCGCCATCGTTCAGCAGGCGGGTTTCACACACCACCACCGGACCATTCGCCGCTTCAATGTCCAGGTCTTTCTGCTGGTAGGGCAGCATCCCGTGCCCGCGATGCAGTTGCAGCGCCATTGCCAGCGCATCGCTGTACCAGGCCACGGAAGTGACCTCGAAGCGGGCGCCATGGCTCATTACTTGATCGCCGGGCAGCAGGTCATGGGTGGAAACAGACTCAGTACGCATGGGGAACCTCCAGTAGTTGAACCTCAATATTAGCAAAGCCTTAGCAAAGACGCAAGCAACAAAAAGCCGCCCGAAGGCGGCTGTGCCAAAAGGCAACGGTCAGCTCAGGGCCTGCAGCATGGTGTTGCTCAGTCGGCGGGGCTCGTAGGCAAACTCTTGGAGGTGGCCGTTCAGGTGCCCGTTGTTGCTTGCGGCATACCGACCAAATCCAGCGCGGTCAACCGTGGGCACTGCGCCAGATGTGTCCGTTGACACTGCGCCGCCATCAAGGCACGCGGCGAAGTCGTTGGCCTTGTAGGCCACAGCAAGGGTGTGGGGGCCGGTGTCGATAGCGCCCAGGTTCATGTTCACCACGTTCACGCCGGCCACATTGACCTGCACATAGACGACGCCCGCGTACACCAGCAAGCGGATTTGCTCGACTTCGCTAGCATCAGTCGCGCTGAACATGAAGTTGTCATCCGCATCCGTTGCGAAGCAATCAAACTTCACAACGATCGTTCCCTCTGCCTGATTCCACCAGCTGCTGAAATCAGTGCCGGTCATGGTGAGGCTGTCGGGGGTGCGGGTGACCGCGGTGGCGCCTGTCGGAATGTAGCTGGTTGGGAAAGCCCCAAGCTCTAACTGTCGCCCATAGGGATAGCCACCTGATGTACCATCCCCCGTATAAGTCGTGCCGCCATTGGCTTGCGCGAGAATCATCTCGTAGGTCAAGGCCACCGCCGTGAGCGACTGCGATACAGCGGCACGTCTCCATCCGCCACCAAAGTCGGAAA
Organism: uncultured Candidatus Peribacteria bacterium; assembly: GCA_964652185.1. Lineage (GTDB taxonomy): Bacteria > Patescibacteriota > Gracilibacteria > Peribacterales > Peribacteraceae > DALYDP01. Next base: position 19,939 of record CAZZDD010000008.1, read on the forward strand.
TTGATGCCGTCGCCCCTGGTGCCACATTGCCCACAGCAACGGCATCAGAATCGAAGTAGGTGACCGACGGAAAGCCCGCCATGCCCAACATCATCCAGTCACGACCACCAGGCTTGAGGAAACCAGTCAGCGAGTAAGTCCCGGTAACGGTCCCAAGACTTGGAACGTAGTAGCTGCTGTGGTAGCCGGTGTTTGTGTCTTCCTGCATCAATGCGGCATCGGTCGCGCCGGTCGGAGAGACGATAGAAGCGCCAGCAGTAATGTTGTTCTTGAACCAGTCGCCACTCGCAAAGTCTGCGCTGTACGTCAGCAGGTTCGTCCGCTGCTCCTCAATCAGCACCCCTCGTGCTGCCAGCGTCACCGGGTCATAGTCGAACCGGGGGCAGGTAGCCGCTTCAATCAGCCCTGCGCTGTTCACCCGCGTGCCGTTGACGCCCCCGGCAATGGTCATGATGTCGGCCAGGGCCCGGCGCTGCCGGTTGACCGTGTACATCCCGTTCACGAAGTCCAGGTACAGCGCCGCGCGCCGGCCCAAGCCCCCGCCACCGCGCCCGCCAGCGCCCAGCGCCCCAAAAGGCTTCATGCCCAGCATGGCTTACGCCTCGATGACCGCGACGGCCAGGTTCTGGCCGGAATCCGCCGGGATGGTGAAGTATTCCGGGATGCCCGCAGGCACCAGCGCATCCGCCGTCGTGGCCTCCACCGCTCCCTGCGTACCGCATTTCACATGGCAGTCCACATCCGCACACACCCGCACCAACGTGGTAGCCCGCAGCAGCGCCGAAGTTCTCGCCGAGGTGCCCGACACGGCGACGGCCGCACTGGACAGGGCAGGCCATTCGGCCGCCTCAACATGGAGCCCAGAACGGTCACGCCCCTTGCTGGCGAACTGGGTAACGGTCAAAACAGCCATGGTGGATCTCCTGAAAGGAAGGTAGTAAAGGCCCCGATTTTCACCCCGACCACAAAAGAAACATAGCCCCAACAAAAAGAAACACCTAGAATCCCGCCGAATCCTGTGGCTTACAGCCCAAGTGGGCACCCACACACCAACCGGAGCACCACATGGCAGTCCTGATCATCCAGACCAACCCCGACGGCACCGCCATGGTGGCCGCCCCAGCCCAAGTCCCCCCCGAGCTGCTGCAGGACGCTGTTCCCGCTGCCAACCTGGACGAAGCCATGCAGCTGGCCCAGGCCGCGCTGGGCAACGCCGAGGGCGCCGAAGGCGCGGGCGGAGAGGGTGCAGGCATGGCCGGCTGGGAAGGCGGCGAAGCCGCCACCAGCACCGAAACGGCCCCGGCCATGGGCATGCCCCGTGACGACGAGGACGACATGGACGACGAGGAGCGCCAGATGCAGGGCGGTTTCCGCAACGCAGCAAAAGGCCGCTGATTCAGCCATGACCGACGGACAAAAAGCCATTCCCAGCAAGGTTGAAATAACCGACAAGTTAGCGCTTACTGACGCTGTGGATAAGCTGTGCCTTGAAATCCTTGAAGGAAAGATGCTGACGACCATCGCATTAGAGTGGGGCGTCACGAAGTCCAGACTGATGTACTGGCTGTCTGCGGACTCAACCCGTTCCGCGCGCGTGCGCGAGGCCCGGCGCCAGGCCGCCATCATGTACGACGAGCAAGCCCAGGTTGCCATTGCCGACGCCAAAGACGATCTGGAGTTGAAGAAGGCCAAGGAGCTTGCCCACCACCTGCGCTGGAAAGCCAGCAAGATCAACCCGGCTGACTATGGCGAGAAGATCGAGCTCAAGACGCCAGACCTGCGCGAAGTGTCTGACCAATCCCTGCTGGCCAAGGCCAACGCCATGGGCCTGGGGCTGGTGGCCGCCCGCATGTTGGGCATTGAGGCCGACGCCTCCAGCAGCAGCGCCGCGCCCGGCCCACAGGTGCACTGACCATGATTCTCGCGCCCGCCCAGCAGCAGCTGCCCATCGACATCAGCCAGTTGGACCAGCGCCAGCGCACCGAGCTGGACCAGCTGATGGACGAGCTGCTGCGACGCAGCAAGATGCGCATGCTGTCCGAGATGTTCCCGGACACCGGCCCGCACCGGCGCGAGCTGTACCCGAAGCATCTGGAGTTCTTCGCGGCCGGCGCCCGCTACAAGGAGCGCGGCTTCATCGCTGCCAACCGCGTGGGAAAGACCATGGGCGCCGGGACCGAGTGGACATACCACCTCACGGGCAAGTACCCGCACTGGTGGATTGGCCACCGATTCAACCACCCGATCAAGCTGCTTGTGTCGGGCGACACGCACGAAACGACCCGCGACATTCTGCAGGTCAAGCTGCTGGGCGCGCGCGCGGACCAGCCCGAGAAGTTCGGGACCGGGCTGGTACCGGGCATGGACATCAAGAGCTTGGTGCGCCGCCCGCATGTGCCTGGCGCAGTAGAACTGGCCCGCATCGCCCATGTGTCCGGCGGCGAGTCTGAAATCTGGTTTCGCTCCTACGTGCAGGGCCGGGAAATCTTTCAGGGCTTCGAGCTGCACGGCTTCTGGCCCGACGAGGAGTGCCCCGAGGACGTGTACACCGAGGGCCTGGTGCGCCTGATGACCCATCAGGGCCTGTGCACGCTGACGTTCACGCCGCTGCAGGGCATCACGCCGCTGGTGCAGAACCTGATGGACCCCTCAAAGATGGAGGAGGCCAACCGCTACATCGTGCAGTGTGGCTGGGACGACGTGCCACACCTGGACCAGAAGACCAAGGACCAGCTGTTTGCCAAGCTGCCCCCGCACCAGCGCGACGCGCGCACGAAGGGCATTCCCAGCCTTGGCGCCGGCGCGATCTACCCGGTGCTGGAGGAAGACATCACCATCAACGACTTCCTGCTGCCGGCGCACTTTCACCGCGGCTACGGCATGGACGTGGGCTGGAACCGCACCGCTGCATCCTTTGGCGCTTACGACCGTGACAGCGACATCCTTTACGCCTACAGCGAGCACTATCGCGGTCTGGCCGAGCCCCCGGTGCACGCGCAGGCCATTCTGGCGCGTGGCCGCTGGCTGACCGGCGCCATCGACCCCGCAGCGCGCGGCCGCAGCCAAGCCGACGGCATGCAGCTGTTCACCCAGTACAAGGGGCAGGGCCTGAACCTGGTGTTCGCCAACAACGGCGTGGAGTCGGGCATCTACGAGACATGGATGCGCCTGAGCACCGGCCGCCTCAAGATTTTCAAGTCGTGCCAGAACACCCTGGCCGAGTACCGGATCTACCGCCGCGACGACAAGGGCGCCGTCGTGAAGCAAAACGACCACCTGATGGACGCGCTGCGCTACATGGTGATGACCATGAACCAGATCATGCGGCCCATGCCGGTGGACCGCCCCATGTTCCAAGAGCAGGAAGTCGCTGACGTGCTCGACCCCTATGTTGGATATTGACCATGCTGAACACTGAAGGCCCCGTGCTCAAAGACGATGACGCCGCCCTGTCGGGAGGTGACGACGACACGCCCATGACGCCCGAGGAGCAGCGCCGCGCCGACCTTGAGCGCGTGCAGCGCCTGGGCGAAGCACTGACCGAGAAGCGCAAGCGGGCCATTGAGTATCGTCAGCAGGTTGGCGTGGAACAGGACTGGCAGGAAGACGAGGAGTTCTACCAATCCATCGACCGCGCCAACCCTGAAGGCGAAACGCACGTTGGCCGGCCAATCAGCGCATCTGGCGGCCCGCTGACCAGCACCAACCGCGTGCTGGAAAACCGCTCCAGCGTGTTCATCCCCATCACCCGGGCCTATGTGGATGCCGCCTCTGCGCGCGTGTCGGACATGCTGTTGCCAAACGATGACCGCCCCTGGAGCATCAAGGCCACGCCGGTGCAGCAGCAAAACACCATGCTGGCCGGCACGAAGCCGACGGCCATTGCCGCCGCCGCTGGAGCCGTGGCCGGCGGGCCAATGCCCGAAGGCGCCGTGTACCAGCCCGGTCAAGAGGTGCCAGCGTTCGAGCCCAGCATTGCCGCAGCCATCGGCATGCCAGCGGACCAGGCTCCCGCGCCCTACTCCATCCCACAGATGAAGCAGCCGCTGGGCATCTCGGACAGCGCCATGAGCGACGAGGAGAAGGCTGCCGACGCCGCCAGCAAGGTCATTGAGGACTGGCTTATCGAGTGCCAGTGGCACGCCGAGGTGCGCAAGGTCATCGAGGACGCCGCCAAGTTCGGCACCGGCATTCTCAAAGGCCCGGTCAGCATGGTGCGCAAGAGCCACCGCTACGTCAAAAACGCCAACGGCATCGGCGGCAAGCTGGAGGAGATCACTGAAACGGTCCCGGTCAGCAAGCGCGTGCACCCCAAGAACTTTTGGCCCGACCCGGCAGCCGGTGAGTGCGTGCAGAACGGGTCATTCACCTTCGAGCACGACAAGATTGGCAGCCGCAGCCTGCGCAAGTTGGCCCAAGACCCGACCTACATCGAGGAAAACATCGTTCAGGTGCTGAAGGAAGGCCCTGGCAAGAGCTGGGCAGACAATCCCGAGGGCGCCGAGGTCCGTGTGGAGGTGGGCGCCACGTTCGGCATCTGGTATTGCTACATCGACCTGGACCGCGAGCTGCTGGAGTGCGCTGGCGTGCCGCCCGAAGACCTGCCCGACGAGCTGACCAGCATCCCGGCCATGGTCACGATGGTGAACGACACCGTGATCAAGGCAGCGCCCAGCCTGACCGAGCGCGGGGGCTTTCCTTACGACGTGATGCCATGGCAGCGCCTGTCCGGGCTGATCTGGGGCAAAGGCGTGGCCCGCCAGATCCGCACGCCGCAACGCATGCTCAACGGCGCCGTGCGCGCCATGATGGACAACGCCGCCTGGACATCAGGCCCGCTGGTGGCCCTGCGCGAGTCGTGGTTCAAGCCGGTAGGCGGCCCAACGCGCGGAGGCGTGCAGATCAACCCGCGCACGCTGTTCCGCATGACCGAGAACGCGCCACCGACGGCCAAGATTCAGGACGCCATCAGCTCGACCAACATCACGAGCAACATTGCCGAGCTGCAGCAACTGGTGCAGCTGGCCCTGAAGTTTGCAGAGGATTCGACCGGCCTGCCCATGCTGTTGCAAGGCCAGCAAGGTACCGCGCCCGACACCGTGGGCGGCATGACCATCCTGAACAACAACGGGAGCACGGTCCTGCGCCGCATCGCGCGCATGTTCGATGACAACATCACCGAGCCGCACATCCGCCGGTACTACTACTGGCTGCTGGAAGACCCGGACGCGCCCGAGGAGGCCAAGGGCGACTTCCAGATCGACGCGCGCGGCAGCACGGCGCTGGTGGAGCGCGACCTGCAGAACCAGGCGCTGAACAACCTTGCCCCGCTGCTGATGAACCACCCGCGCGTGGACAAGGACAAGCTGGTGGAGGAGCTGGCCAAGGCCAACCGGCTGGACCCAAAGCGGTTCATGCTGTCCGACGCCGAGTACGAGAAGATCAAGAACCAGCCTCCGCCGCCGCCCGAGTCGGTCATGGTGGCCCAGATGCGCGAGAAGGGCGCGACCGAGCGCAAGGCGATGGAGCTGGCGTACAAGGAAAAGCACGACAGCACCGCCTTCAAACTGGAGGAGGGCAAGCTCAAGGCCACCTACGAGCAGGGCCTGGCCCAGATCGCCAAGGACATGAACATCAGCGCCGACACGCTGAAGACGCGCCTGGCCGAGCTTTCCATGAAACTGACCACACAGGTGCAGCTGGCCGACGCATCGCGCATGGCCAATGCCGCCGAATCCGACCGTGGCCGCGACTACGACGCCAAGGAAGGCGACAAGAGCCGCGTGCACGAGATGACCAAGGCAGCCGTAGAGCCCGCTGGCCGCGCGCCGGCCGGGCAGGCGTTTGAAGCATGAAGACCACACCAAAACCCGACTACCTGCGTGATGCCCTGGCCATGGCCGGCATGACGCGGCACGACATGAGCAGCCCCGCGATGGGCAAGTTCATGGCTGCCATGGAGTCCGAGCTGCAGCGCCTGCGCGAAGCAAACGACCACTCGGACGACATCAAGGAAACCACATTGCGCCGCGGCGAGATCGCCATGGCAAAAAGAATTCTGGCCCTTACCCGCGAGGTTGGACTGGAATCGGCGGAGCCTGACGCTGCCGGCATGCGTGCCGAGGACGCCAGGACTCATAGTGCCAGCACTGTCGCTGGCGTTCGCATTCAGGCCATGCCTGGAGGCGGTATCAGTTTGGAAAATCAACCATGAGCACAGTCAACGACTTCCTGGACAGCGGCGATGATGGCGCTGGCGCAGCAACCGGCACGGCAGTGACGGACAGCACGCTGGACGCGCTGATCAACGACATGAACGGCGGCGACGGCAGCGATGCCCCGACGCCCGAGGAGTTGGCCGCAGAGCAGGCAATGGAGAGTGGCTACGGCAGCGCCGAGGGCGCCGACCCGATGAACACGGACAAGGCCATCAAGCAGCGCAAAGAGCAGCAGCAGGATGACGCCGACGACGTGTTTGACGACGAGCCAGCCACCACCACGCAGCAGCCCGCGAAAGCTGGCGCACCCGCTGCGGCGCCTGCACAGCAGGAAGTTGAGATCGTCCCCGGCTACACCGCGACGAAATTGAGCGAGGCCCTGAAGTCCATCAGCCAGATCGAAGGTCTGCGGCAACAAGCCGACAGCCTGAACGGCAAGGTGGGCAGCATCCAGGACACGATCAAGCGCGTCACGTCGGCGGCGCCGGGCAAGAAGATCGAAGCCACCACGCTGAAGCGCGTCACGCAGGAGTTCGGGCCGGAATATGCCCAAGCCCTTGCAGACGACCTCAACGAAGCCCTTGGCGGGCAGGGTGGCGCGGCTGGTGCGTCAGAAGACCAGGTGACGGCATTGGTGCAAAACCTGATGCAGTCGCAGTTGATGCCCGAGATCCAGAAAATCCACAAGACGGCCGTGCGTCGCGTTCACCCGGACGCGGAGCAGTTCTTCAAGGGTGGCCCGAAACATGACCAGCTGCTGGCCTATGTGAAGACGCTGCCCGAGGCGGAAGCGACCGTATTCGTGAACACCTGGGATTCGGAAATCATCACTGGCCACCTCGACAAGCTCAAGGCGAGTTTGACGGCCGCCGAACAGGCGAACCAGAAGACCCAATCCGAACAAGAAAGACAGCGGCGCCTGCGCGCCCGCGGCACGGTGCCCACAGGCGGCACTGGTGGCAGCGGGGGCGATGACCTGGCGCTGTCCGAGGAAGACCAGATGGAGGCCGGGTGGAAAGAAGCGGGCGGCAGCTCGCGCACCGGCAAACGCTGATCGACCGAGGAAGGTAATTCGCAAGTCCAACCTCAATCAACTTTTCAAGGAGAAGCTCCATGAGCATCCAAAATTTCAACAGCCAACCGGCACGGGTGAACCGCCTCAAGGGCGAAATCCTGCGCCATGCAGACCCCAAGGAAGTTCTCGGCATGACCGGCCAGAACAAGAAGCACCCGCGCAACGTGGGCGACAACGTGACGTTCCGCCGCTGGCTGCCCTTCGGCAACGTGGACAACCAGTGGATCACCACTGCCAACGTGGACACGTTCGCCAACGCGCACCTGACCGCTGAAGGCGTGACGCCCAGCGCGGACACGCTGCAGGCCGTGGACGTGACCGTGGCGCTGAACCAGTATTCGTGCCTGTACGCCGTGACCGACAAGACGGTGGACATGTACGAAGACGACGTGCCCAGCGAAATGAAGAAGCAGACCGGCCAGCGCATCGGCCTGGTGCGCGAGATGGTCCGCTACGGCATCCTCAAGGGCATGACCAACGCCTACTTTGCGGGCGGCTCCGACCGCAGCACGGTGGCCGCGGCTATCAGCCTGCGCATGATCCGCAACATCACCAAGAACCTCAAGCGCAACCACGCTGAGATGGTGACGAAGATCCTGGACAGCTCGGTGAAGTTCGGCACGTCGTCTGTCGAGGCCAGCTACCTCGTGTTTTGCCACACCGATCTGGAATCCAACATCCGCGATCTGGAAGGCTTCAAGCATGTGGCCGACTATGGCAACCGCCAAATCGTGCACCCGCTGGAAATCGGCTCGTGCGAATCGTTCCGTTTCATCCTGTCGCCTGAGCTGGCCGCCTACGCCGACGCTGGCGCGGCCGTGGGCAGCACGGGCTTGTACAGCACCACCGGCACCAACATTGACGTTTACCCCGTCATCGTGGCAGCCGAGGACGCCTGGGGCCAAGTTGCCCTGCGCGGCGCCAAGGCGCTGGACGTGTCGTACATCAAGCCCGGCACCAAGGACGGCAGCGACCCGCTGGGCCAGCGTGGCTGGATCGGCGCCAAGACCTACTTCAACTGCCTGATGCTCAACCAGGGCTGGGCAGCACTGCTGGAATGCGGCGCGGACGACCTGGACTGATAGGAACACGGGCCCGGGCATCCCGCCTGGGTCCGACCATCACACACAAAGGAAATCCACATGGCTACCAAAAGCATTGCACAGACGGTCAACACCTCGAACTTCGCGGGCAGGCACAAAAGCGTGCTGCGCGATCTGTTCGAGGCTGTTCGCACCGCCATGGCGCCGGTCAACACCGCACTGGTGGGGACTTCGGCCTACAACCCCGGCGACCTGGCCGACGGCGCGGGCGAAACCTCCTCGGGCATCACCGTCACTGGTGCGGCCCTTGGCGATTTTGTCCTCGTGTCGTTCGACAAGGATCTGGCGGGCGTCCTGCTCACCGGCTGGGTTTCGGCGGCAGACACCGTGAAGGTGCGTTTCCAGAACGAAACCACTGGCAGCGTCAACCTCGACGCCGGCAACCTCTACATCACCGTCATCCCGCGCGGCGCCTATGCCAACCGCGCCAACCTGGGCGAGTGATCGCCCGTAACCCTCAAGGAGTCACAACATGACCATCACCGCAAGCACCAGCGCCGCGCAGGAATCGCAGCGCACCGCCTACTTCCGTCACTTTGACGATGCAGGCACCCCGGCCGCAGCCACGTTCTACCCCGGCTTCAAGCCGCGCGAGGTCATCGCCATCAACCTGACCGACCGCATCCGCTACGAGTGGTATTCGGGCATGGCGCAGGGCGACTACATCAAGCGCATTGCCAACGGCACGGAAACCATTGCCACCGACGACAAGCTGGTTGTCGAGGTGGACGCCGGCCAGCGGCCCAGCGTCACGCTGGCCGCCAGCGAGATCCCGCAGAACAAGCAGTTCGAGATCATCGTCCGCTCGTAAGAGCACCAACGGCTGGCCCGCTTCGGTGGGCCGGCCATCTTCAACCACCACAGGAAGATCATCATGAGCAAACCCAACGGCAACGGCGGCCAAGGCAACAACCAATCCGCAGCGAAGCCCGGTCCCATCATCCAGCCCGGCGAAGACGCTGCGGCAATGTCTGCACTGAGTCAAGACCTGAGCATCCCGCGCCTGGGCGCCGGCGCATCGCCCGCGCAGCAGGCCAGCATGGAAAGCGACACCACGACGAACGTGGCCACCTCCGCATCGCTGGCGCAAGAGGTTGGCGCCGATGATCAGCAGCCCGCCGCAGTCAATGTAGCCGTAACCGGCACGTTAGCCGACCTGCAAAGACAATACGATGCCGCCTCCAAGCAGGCCAGAAACAACCCGGCCATGATCACAAAAATCATGGGCGACGCATCGCAGTCCCTGGCGCCGACGCAGACCGTGGACATCCCGCACCCCAGCCGTGGGCGGCTCGAAGACATGAAGCGCCCCGACCTGCTGGTAGAACCAGCCGACCCGTTCAACCTGAAGCACGCCGAGATGATGGCGTTCCTCGAAGAACTGGTGATCATCAACATCCACGAATCCTCGGACCCGACCGATGACAACCCGGTGCCCGTCGGCAATAACGGGCGCATGGTGTACATCAAGCGCGGCGAAAACACGATCGTGAAGCGCAAATACGTGAGCCAGCTCATGCGCGCCAAGCCGCAGCACGTCAAAACGCAGGTTGTGCGCGCTGGCGACGACGTGCAGAACCGCGTGACCAAGCGCAGCGCCATGCGCTACCCGTTCAGCATCGTGCGCGACGACAACCCGCTGGGCCAACCCTGGATGAAGAAGATTCTCAGCGAGGTGTAAACCATGGAACTGAATTTCCTCCAGCTGGTGCAGCGCGCCCATCAAGAAAGTGGCGTTGCGGGCAATGGCCCAACCGCCGTGACCGGCCAAGTTGGGCGCGCTGCCGACTTTGTGCGCTGGGTGGGCGAGGTGCACGAGGAAATTCAGTTGCAGGAGCACTGGCGCTTTGACTGGGTGCAGGGCATCTTCACGCTGACTGCCGGCAAGGCCGTGTATGTGCCCACCGGCGCGGCGCCAGACTTCGGCATTGCGCAGCCCGGTGTTCGCACCTGGGCGGCTGGCGACGAGTCCTTTCTGTTCCGTCCGGCGGAAAGCATCAACCAGCGGTTCTTTATCAGGTTTGTGCCGTGGGACGAGTTCAAGATGATCAACATCCCGGTCAGCCCGGGCATGCCGACGTGCTGGACGGTGGACCCCGCGGGCAGCGTGCGCTACTACCCGCAGCCCGAGCAGGCGTACACCGCCTATCACGAATACTGGCGCAAGCCACAGGCGCTGGCGGCTGCCACCGACGTGCCGCGCATGCCGCAGGAGTACCACATGGGCATCGTGTGGAAGACCGTCATGCGTTCCTGCGAGAAGATCAAGGACTGGACCCGCTTTGACAGCGCGGAGGAAAACTGGAACCGGATCTACAACCGCATGATCGAGGTCCACGGGCCTACGTATCTGCCGCCGGGGCCCTGGGCATGAGCAAGACGCGCTTTGACCGGCGCCGGCCCACTGGCGACCAGTGGAAGCAGGACTATTTTCCGCTGGGCGGCGGCCTGGACCAGCGCAGCAGCGCGCTCGCCATCAAGCCCGGCCGCATGGTGCAGGGCATCAACGTGGAGGAGGTGTTTGGCCAGCAGGGCTACCGCACCATCCGCGGCTACGAGCGATTCGACGGCCGCCCAAGCCCATCCGCGTGCAACTTCGCCGCGCAGCCCTTCGACACCGGCACGGCCGCGATTGCTGCAGGCGATGTTGTCACGAATCCCAGCGGCGCGACCGGCCTGGTGGTGAGCGTCACCCTGTCGTCTGGCTCATGGGCTGGAGGCGATGCCGCTGGCGTGCTGATTCTCACCACCGTGTCCGGCGCCTGGGCCGACAACGACGTGATTCAGGTCAGCGCCGTGACGCGAGCACTGGCCAGCGACGAAACCGAGCCCGGCAGCAAGGGCTATGGCGACGGCGTGGAGGACTGGGAAACCGCCCTGCGCGCGGCGCGTGAGGCCCTGCGCGCGCTGATCGAGAAACCGCCGGGCGAAGGCGCCATTCTGGGCGTGGCCGTGTACAACGACGCCGTGTACTGCGTGCGCAATGCGGTTGGAGGCCAGACCGCGACGCTGTTCAAGAGCACGCCGGCAGGCTGGGCCAGCGTGAAAACCAACCTGCACCCGGGCGGCGCCTACAAGTTCGACGTGGCCAACTTTTCCGGGGCCAGCACAGAGACATCGCTGTACGGCGTCAACGGGCGCGGGCGCCTGTTCAAGATCGACCGCAACGGCGTGTACACCGTGGCCGCGCCCATCTATGGCAGCGAGGCCACCAGCCTGAGCAGTAACAGCATCGGCACGGGCAACAAGACGTTTTCCATCACGGAAGCGACGCGCAGCTGGATTGCCGGGGACGAGTTGACCGCCTGGGACAGCAACAACCCGGGCAACTTCATCGCCGGCACGGTATTGAGCTACAACAGCGGCACCAACACGCTGGTGCTGACCGGCGTGACCATCGGCGGCAGCGGCACAATCGGCGCGTGGGAGATTGGTGAAACCGACTACAGCGACAAGCCCTACGCCCTGGCCGAGCACAAAGACCATATGTTTCTGGGCTACCCGTTCGGGCAGCTGCAGTCCTCCAACCTGGGCGACCCGCTGGGCTTCACCACCACGGCCGCGCTGTTTGGCATCGGTGAAGACCTGACCGACATCACCAGCCTGCGCGGCGAGATCCTGGGCATCTTCTGCCGCACAAAGATCAAACTGCTGCGGGGCTCCAGCTCGCTCGACTGGGACTTGGGCACGCACACCAACGACGTGGGCGCCGTGACTGGCACCGCGCAGGACAACGCGGGCAACGCCATCTTCCTTGAAGACCGCGGGCTGACGTGTTTCCAGGCGACCCTCAACTTTGGCGACTTTGACAGCGCCATCCTGTCGTCGGACGCGAAGAAGACCCTTGACGCGCTTCGCCCGCTGACGGTGGGCTCGCGCATGGCGAAAAACAACTACCAGTACCGCCTCTACTTCAGCGACGGCGGAAACCTGCGCTGCACCATCCAGAACGGCAACCCTGTCATCACACCAAGGGATGTTGCATTCAGCTACTCAAAGTACGAGTGCGTCATGACCTGCTGGGCCTCTGGCGTCATGGAAAATGCCGTGCGCATGTTCGCCGGCACCGAGGATGGATGGGTCATCGAGGAGGACGCTGGCACCAGTTTTGACGGCGAGGAAATCCCCTACGTGGCCCGCCTGCCGTTCAACCACTGCAAGAGCCCCAACGTGATGAAGCGGTTTCATCAACTGCTGCTGGAGCTGGACAGCCCGGACCCCATCACCATCAGGTTCCGTCAGATTTTCAACTACGACGACGGCGAGTATCAGCACGGCGGCACCATGACAGCAGATGTCCTGGGTGTGGGCGGCCAGTACGACGTTGACGGCTGGGACACGTTTCAGTTCGACCTGCCCAACGTCACGCAGGCGCGCGCGGCCATCGACGGGGTTGGCGAGAACATGGCGCTGCTGCTGGCGTTCGAGAGTGACTTTGCGCGGCCTGTGACAATGCAGGGGCTGATGACCAACTTTTCAATCCTTGAAGTGCGCAAGGGATAGAGATGTTTTTACAACAATCGACCCAATTTTTCCTGAGCATGAGTGATGGGATCGGCTGCGCCTTTTTGAAGATTGCACGCAGGGCATGTGAGCTGAATATTTTCTATTTTGTTGGAGCCTCCCTTTTTCAGAGGAGTTATGTGGTCAGCATGGTAGCCCCGCTTAATGCTAGAGCCGCAGCAAGCACATCGGCCTCTCTGCAAAACAAGCAATTTCTCAATTTCTTTTTTTGTGTATTTTCCAATGGCTCCTTTGATCGCCGATCTTCGCGCGGCGTTGCGCACCCTTTCCCCGGCCCTGGCGGAAGCCAAGTCGCTCAACTTCACAAGCTGCATGTATATGTAATGCTGAAGGCGACGACCTGGATTTTTCATGTCGTTTGTTGCCCTCCTTTTATAGTCAATTTTGTTTTTTTGGTAGTGCTTTGCCACGAGAAGTTTTTGACATTCGCAGCAAGATTTGCTGGCGACATGGCGAGACGTTACGTGCCCATGGGGGCATGGCTTGCCCGTAAAGTAAGTGGTCAATCCTGCTTTCAGGGCTTCACTTCTTGAAACTATTTCCATAGGTTGATTATATGCAAAATTATTTTGAATGGCCCGACAACCCGAGCCGGTTTGAGCGTTTTGACACCGTTCGCTCGACCGATGCAAACAATGCGCTGGACGAGGTGACGGCGGGATTCGACGGTGTGGCTGAAGACATCCAGGCGCTGGAGGCCAGTATCGACCCGGAGGCGGCCATTGGCCACAGCACCACGTCACTGGCGGTTGGCTCAGGCGACAAGACCTTCACCATGGAGCCCGACCTGGCCTTCGGTATTGGTCAGTTCGTCAACATCTCGGACAACGCGGCGCCGGCCACCAACCAGATGCGCGGCCGCATCACGGCGTACAACCGCACCACGGGCGTCACCACCGTGCGCGTCACCGAGACTGACGGCAGCGGCACCATTGCGGCCTGGACCATCACGTTGGGCACGCCGACGCTGGGCCGGGGCGACTACATCAGCCGCACCACGAACACCTCGATTGACGACAGCAACTACGGCGACTACATCCAGATCACCGGAGCGGGCAACTTCACGCAAACGGTGGGCGCCCTGACCGCTGGCACATGGTTCGAATTCGAGAATGCGGCGGCCGACGCCATCACCTGGGCGGCCAGCGACGGTGTGAGCAACTGGAAGCAGTACCCGGGCGAGGTGCGCCGGTTCCGCTATGACGGTGCATCGCTGCAGTCGGTGGTGCTCAAGGCGTTTGCTATCACGTTTACAGCCAACGACACCTTCACAAAACCGCCGAGGTACAACTCCTTTGCTGGTATGGGCTGGGGGCCCGGAGGTGGCGGCGGAAAAAGCACGACTGGAGGCGTCAACGTGGGAGGAGGTGGCGGTGGCGCTTGTGTGCCATTTGATCTACCCGCGTCAGCGTTTGGCGCAACAGAAGCCATCACCATTGGCCCGGGTGGAGTCGGTGCAACTACGCAAGCAAACGGCGCAGCTGGAGCATCGGCATCGTCCATTGGGACGCTGATCACGTTCCCGTCTGGCGGTGGCGGTGGTGGCAGCGGGGTGGACGCGGCTGGCGGTGGCGGTGGCGGTGCAATAACAGCTGGTTCGACGGCAGGCCGAAGCGGTGGAGATCCATACGCGACAACATCTTCTAGTGCGCAGCCATCAACTGGCGAAAGTTTTGGAGGCGGCATCGGCGCCGCGTCCACTGGAGACAAAGGATACTCGTCTTACTACGGCGGCGGCGGCGGCGGCTCAGGTACTGCGCAGCCCGGCGGGGCCTCGCAATTTGGCGGTGGCGGTGGTGGTGGCGTCATCTCCAGCGGATCGGCAGGCGCTGGAGGCGTGTCAAAGTTCGGCGGCAGTGGCGGCGCGGCTGGCCTGAGCGCCAGCGGCACCGATGGCACGGCGCCTGGCGGCGGCGGTGGCGCAACTTACAACGGCGCCCGCGCGGGCAACGGTGCACGCGGCGAGATCCGCATCACCGGCAGGGTGTAACTCAAGGAGCAGAACATGGCCACGGAAGCAGAAGTTCGACAGGCATATGAGCAGCAGCTGGGCCGCGCCCCCGACGCGGAGGGCCTGGCCCACTGGATGAAAGAGGACTCGGGGTTTGACGGCGGCAAAGGCGCCAACTGGCTGTATGCGGCCGGGCAGGGCACCCAGACCAGCGGCAGCACCCCGCCCCCGGCCGGCGAGGCGTACTATCCCGGCGTGACCCCGCAGCCCACCGGCGGCGGCATGATCATGGGTGGTAGCGCACCCCCGCCTGAAGGGGCCAGCTACAACCAACTTGCTTATATGGGTAAGGATGGAAGGAGCTACGGCTACGAAGACTGGGATTTTGTCGAAAAGGCGCCAAAGATTGGGGCGAAACCGATTGAGCCCGGGAGTTACCAGCAGCAAAATATCAGCCCCATCGGCGCGGGCTCGACCGGCGAGATCCAAACGTGGTATCGCAACCTGGCCGGCAAAGACCCGGATTCTGCTGGACAGGATTACTGGAACAAGTATTACGCCCAGCACGGGCGCGACGCCACGTACCAGGCCATCGTGCAAACGATGAAGGAGAACAGCCCCAGCACACTGAAGAACATGACGCTGGAGCAGGCCAGCCAGCCATTCACCGGCTACCAGTCGGCCGACGGCGGCAGCGTGGTGGACGAGTGGGCCCGCAACAACTTCGGGCGCGAGGCCACGGCAGAGGAGCGCCAGCGATTCGGCACCTACCAGACGCAGGCGCAACTGCAATCGCTGTACGAGCAGTTCTTGAAGGAAGCCGAGGCCCGCGGCGAGGTTGGCAAGGGCATGGACCTGAACACGGCCAGCCAGCTGCGCGCGCCGCTGCGCAACGACCCGCGCACGGGTAACCTGACGTTCATCCCGAACACCAACAGCCAGATCGACGCGGCCACCGAAACCATCGAGGGGCGCCTGGGCAACCTGCTGGCGCTGGACGCGAATGGCAACTACACCAACCAGGTGGTGCGCCAAGCCCACGACCGCGCCAAGCAGCAGTTTGCGGCGCGCGGCCTGCTGAACAGCAGCATGGCGGTGCAGGCCGGGCAGGAGGCCGTGATTTCCAAGGCCATCGAGATTGCCGGGCCAGACGCCGAGCGGTACTTCCAGAATCGCCGCGCCAACGTGGACTCGCAAAACACGTTCGCGCGCGACGAGCTGAACCATATGTACCGCACGGATGAAAACTCCCAGCAGCAGTCATTCAAGCGCGAAGACCAGGACTTCGCCATGCGGCAGGACTACCAGAAGGCAGTCCAAAACGTCAGCACGAACTACCAGAAGCAGCTGGACACGGTGAATGCGTCCAACATGACGCCGGCCGACAAAAGCACGGCCATTGCCCAGATCACCCAGCAGCGCGACGGCGAGCTGGCGTACCTGAACAACGTGTACAGCCGCATGCCGCGCTGGCAGTCCGAATGGGCCAGCGCAGCCGTGCCGACGGACGGAGTGGACATCGCTGCAGCCACCAACGTGAGCATGCTGGAGAACATCGCCAACGACCCGGCCCAGCCCGCGGCCAAGCGCGAGGCGGCACGCACGCGCATTGCCCAACTGCGCGCCGCGTCGCCCGCGCCTGCACCGGCTCCAGCGGCGCCAGCGCCAGCATCAGAAACAGGGATGGCCTTCGCATGACGCCATCGCCCCTGCCATACCTGCGCGAGTTCTACGAGGTCATGGGCGACTGCGGCATGCAGCGCCCGACCTGGGAGATGTTCTGCGCGCACGCAGCGGACAACGCCGAGCTGTGGCCGCTGGTGAAGGGCGGCAAGGTGGTGGGCGGGGTGTTCTTCAAGGGCCACACCATCCACATCGCCGTCAAGCCTGAATGGCAGGGCCGCTGGCTGACAAAGCGCCTTCGCCGCGCGTGGGACACGTACACGCACGAGTGCGAGCTGTTCGCGTACCCGCACACCACGAACAAGGCCGCGTGCGCGCTGGCCGAGCGCCTGGGTTTCAAATTCCGTCGTCACGATGGAGAATTCAGCATCTACTCCAAGGAGGCAACATGCCTGCACAATTAGTCACCCCCATGCTTATCGGCGCGGCAGTGGGCGCCGTGTCATCCGCCGTCAGTGGCGGAAACATCCTCAAGGGCGCACTGTTTGGCGCCATTGGCGGAGCCATCGGTGGAGCATTCGGCGCCCCTGCAGCTGGTGCAGCGGACGCGGCCAGCGGCGCGATGTCCGGCGCCGACGCGGCGGTGCAGTCCATGGGCGCCATGCAATCGGCTGGCGGCGGCACCTTCGGCGGTGCGCCAGCGGCGGCCACGCCACCGATGGGTGGCGGCATGGACTTTGCCTCCAGCGCGGGCGCGCTTGAAAGCGGCATGGCCCCGTCCGGCGGCATGGTCACGGCGCCGACCGGCACCGGGCTGGGCGGCGCGATGCCAGACACCGGCATAGGTGCTGTGACGCCAGACACCGGGCTGAACGGCATGGACACGCGCCTGGCCAATGGCACGGCTGGCACTGGCATCAACCAGCAGGCATCCTCCAGCACGAGCTTTCTGGACACGCTGCTGAACAAGGCCGAGGGCATGGTGAACAACCGCGGCGTCATGAACGTGGTGGGCAACGTGCTGTCAGGCGCCGCGCAGGGCCGCGCGCAGCAGGCCAAGATCGACGCCGACCGGGCCAACACGCAGGATGCCCGCGCCAACGCGCGCTTCGGCAACGTGGACAGCCGCTACAACAACACGGGGATGGCCTTCAATACCCCGACCTACCGATAAGGTGACGACATGGACGGACAACAACCCAATGCCCAGCAGGGCCTGAGCCAGCAGCAGATCCAGCAGATGCAGCTGGTGGTGAAGCAGGCGCTGGGCGAACTGCTGCAGGACGACACCGCCGACATGCTGGTGAAGCAGGCCCAGCAGGGCAAACCGCAGGAGGTGGTGGCCCGCGCCATCGGTCCGCTGCTGCAGGCCATCTACCAGTCGGCCGCCGACGCTGGCCAGAATCTGGACATGGTGACCGTGCTGGCGGCCGGCGTGCAGGTCATCGGGGTGGTGGGCGAGATGCTGGTGGCCGCTGGCGTGGTGCCCGAGCAGGAATTGCCGCAGTTCGCCGCAGCCGTGGCGAAGATGGCTGTTGACCAGCACAACGCCGCCCAAGGCGGCCAAGGAGCGCAAGCATGAGCCTGATGATGACCGGCATGGTGGGCGGCCTGGGCAAAGCCGCGCTCGACCAGTCCGCACACCTCAAGCAGCAGGAAGACGCCGACGCCGACATGACGCGGCGCAAGAGCCTGGAATCGTGGCTGATGCAGACGCGCAACGAATACCAGATCGAAAGCGAGAAGCGCGCCGAGGGCCGCGAGATCGCCAAGGAAGGCCGCACGGACCAGCGCGAGATCGAAAAGGACGAGCGCACCTGGAAAAACGAGCAGGACCGCGCGCAGACCAAACGCGACATCAAGGCCGCCGACAAGACCAGCGAGCTGGATACCGAGCTGGGCTTCAAAACGAAGAACCGTGACGCCATCAGCGCAAACACCAAGGCCGACGCTGAAGCAAAGGTGACGGACGCCGACAGGCGACTGAAGGGCGCGCAGGCCGAGAACTACGAGGCCAACGCCGACTACACGCGCGGCGCCAAGACGGCGGCAGCAGCCGGCGGTGGTGGTGGCGGGAAAATGGCTCAGGTGGACAAAGACGAGCTGGACGCCCTGCAGGCCGAAATCCGCAGCACCGCGGGGAACATCGAGAAGGCCAAACTCGAAGGCACCTGGACGGGCTCGCCTGAGCAACTGAAGATCGAGTCAGGTCTGACGGCGAAGCGCCTGCAGGCCGCGGCCATCCTTCGCCGTGCACGCGGCAACGATGTCGCCGCCGACCCGCTGGGCAAGCGTGGCGCCCCCGCAGCAGCCGCGCCGCAGTCCATCATGCAGTCGCCGCGCAGCGCGGAGCCCAAGCCCGACCCCAACGCGCGCCCAACGGCCGGCGTGAACTTTGACGACCCCGGCCTGGCCGCGGGCATCGACAACATCAAAGACCCGCAGGAGCGCGCCAATGCCAGACAAGCCCTGAGCCCCGGCATGCGACCGAACCCGGCGCCGCGTCCTGACAACAGCATGCAGGCCACCATGGATCGCGTGACCAGCGGCGGGGAGCAGGGGCGGCAGCAGAAGGTTGACAAGCTGAAGACCCAGATTGCCGCGCAGCCTGCCGCGGCGGCCCCGGCACAGGGCGCCGACCCGCTGATGCAGGCTCTGGGCGCCGCCGGTGGCGGCAGCATTGACCAGATCGTGGGGCAGCAGGCTGGGCCGTTGAAGGCGGCGGCCGATGCTGTCAGACAAGCCCAGCAGCAGGTGGTGGCCGCAGCCAAAAGCGGCAACCAGGCATCGGTGGGCCCGGCTATGCAGGCGGCGGCGGCGGCGAACGAGAAATTCAATGCCATGCTGGCCAACATGAACCCGCAGCAGGCTGCACAGGTGAAAAAGGCTCTGGGCCTGTAGATTTCAGAGGCGGCACGGGCTAAGATTGCCGGGCACGAGCAACGGGCGCCAAGGGCGCGCCCGGCTCCAACCGGGAAACACCGATGCCGACACTTGCCGAGCTGCGCAGCCAGCTACCCGAGCTTCAGGGCCTGACCGACGACCAGGCCGTTGATGCCGTCCAACAGGCTTTCTACCCCGACTTTTCCCGCGACGAAATCGCCCGTGACCTGGGCGTGAAGATCGCACCTCCTCCCCCCGCCCCCGCGCCTGAGCGCACCCTCGGCGGCACCATTGCCGACATAGCCCTGAGCGTGGGCAAAGGCATCATCGCCGTGCCCGAGGCCGCTGTGGGCCTGGCCGACATTGCCACCGGCGGGCGCACGGGCAAATTCCTTGAGGAAAACGTGGGCTATCGGCCGGCCGAAGCCAAGCGCATGCTGGACGAGGCTCTGAGCCCGGCGCAGAAGGCCGCCAACAAGAAGGTCATGGAAGCCGAGGGCCTGTGGGAAACCGTCAAGGCCGCCGTGAAGAACCCCAGCGTGGCGGGCCTGTCGCTGGCCGAATCGCTGCCCTTGATGCTGGGCGGCGGCGTCGTGGCGCGCGGCATGATCGGCGGCGCAACGGCCATGAGCCCAACGCTTGCCGCCCAGCTGGCCGCTGCGCGTGCGGCCCCATTGGTTGCCAGTCCGGGCGCACGGGCTGCCGCTGCATCGCTGCCCATTGTGGCCGGCGCGCTGGGCGAGGGCATCGTGGGCGCGGGCAGCGCGGCCGCGCAGATCCGGGACCAGACGCAGGACCGGCTGCTGACCAACCAGCAGGGCGCGCTGGCCGGCGCCAGCGGCGCGACAACGGCGCTGTTCGGCCTGATCGGCGGCAAGGTGGCCCAGTCCATGGGCCTCAAGGACATCGACACCCTGCTGGCCGGCGCCGCGAGCAACCCGCGCGCAGCCAAAGGCGTGGTGCGCCGCGTGCTGGAGGGATTTGTGTCCGAGGGTGCTCTGGAAGAACTGCCGCAGTCCATCAGCGAGCAGGTCATGCAGAACATGGCGCTGGACCGCCCGCTGGACGAAGGCGTGAACCAGGCCGCTGTGCTGGGCCTGATGGCCGGCGGCATCATGGGCGCCGGTGCCAACGTCATGAGCGGCGGCGACGCGGCCCGGCCTGGGCCCAAGGACATCCTGGACGCGCCCGACGTGGACACGGCCATCAAGACCGCCGAGCAGGCCATCCCGAAGCCCGCCACGCCCGCGGCGGCGCCGGTGGCCACGCCTGAGCCCGTCATCCCGCCCAACCCGGTGGGTGACACGCTGACCGGCTCCAGCATGGCCGACCTGCTGCAGCGCCAGACAGACCCGCTTTCCCGGGAAGCCCAGCAGCCAGTCACCACGCTTACCGGCAAGACCGGCGCCGACCTGCTGGCGACGCAGGCCGCCGACCCGCTGCAGGGCCTGGCCCGCGACAACGCGCTGGCCCGCGAAGACCAGCGGCAGGAAGACCGGGCAGGTCAGGTGGTGGACAACCTCACGCGCAGCGCCGCCGAGGACGCGCAAAGCGTGCGCCAGTGGGACGCACGGCGCCAGCCAGCGGATCTGCCCGAACTGGACGCAGCCGTGCAGCCCGGCGACGTGCTCCAGAAGAACGGCGCTCCGTGGCCCGAGGCCGGCGCCAAGCTGCACCTGAAGGCCGTGCTCAAGGGCCAAGGCCAGATCATCCCCGTGGCCGGCGGCGGCTACATCGTTCGTCCCAAGAAGAAGGAACAACCCGATGAAAAAATCACTGACGCACCTGGCCGCGCTGGCGGTGCTCAACCCGCAACGGGCGGCCAGACCCCCGCAGCTGTTCGGGGAAATATCCCTGCCGCTGGGCAGCCCGGCGCCGGTGTACAGCCGCTTGTACGAGCAGAGCAAGGCGCGGCTACCGTACCAACTGGTGACGTACCAGGTGGGGGACGGCCTGCCGACGCCGCCAGCAATGGAGCGGCAGATCAGTCTGGAAACGATCAGGCGGGCAGCGCGCAACCTGCGCCAGCAACGGGGGTACAGCGCGATGGAAATCTGGTGGGACGAGAGCCTGGGCTACCAGCAGCGGGAAATCCCGGCGAGCGAGTTCTACCTGTCGCCCAGCAACCCGGCGAGGGACGTGTAGATGCGCGCACCCCAACCCCCGCGCCCGCCGCGCCTGCCCCGGTTCCTGCGCCAGCTGGCCCAGCAGAAGCAGGGCAGCCCCCGGCAGATCGCGCTGCTGGAGCGCCTGGCGACCAGCCTGCCGCCGACGCAAAGCCTGCACTGAACGAAGCGGGCGACCGCTGGACGCGCATGCCCGCCGCCGAGCGCAGCGCCGTGCTGGACCGCACTGCCGCCAAGGACAAGGCCAAAGCCCGCATCGTCAATCAGTCGTGGGATGACCTGGCCGACGGCTGGCGCCGGGCCATCGCGCGCTCCATGGGCGAGCTTAATGTTTCACGGAATCAAAATGGCGCCGATCAAGACTCCAATAAGCCATTGAAATCAAACGAATTTCAGTCAAATTTGGAAATCGTAGACCGTGAAACAATTTCTCCGTACAATCAGGACGATGAGAAGAATTCAACTGCGCTGCCCGTGCGGCAAACGGGAAGTTCTGGTGGGCCAGGGGTACTGCCGGGAGTGCAAGAACGAGAAGCAGCGGGAGTGGCGCGCGGCCAACCCACTGACGCCAGCCCAGCGGGCGAAGGACGCTTGCAGGAGCTACGCGAGGGTGGCGCGCCTGCGCGGGACGCTGATTCCGAAGCCATGCGAGCACGAGGGGTGCTGCGAGACGAAGGTGGTGTCGCACCACGACGACTACCGCTACCCGCTGAGGGTGACGTGGTTATGCGTGGAGCACCATCAGGAATTCCATCGCAAGGAGTCGGTGTTGATGGAGCGAGCGCGCGAAGCGAGGGTGCGCGAGATGGTGGCGCGCAAGGAGCGCGGCCTGAGCCCGTATCTGTCGCTGGATCGGTAGACCAACCGCGCGACCCGGAAAGCGGGCAGTTCGTGGCCGATGGCAAGGCCAAGCCCCTTTACGCGCAGCGCAAGGTGGTCAATGCTGATGCCATCTTGGCCTGGGCCAAGGAGCAGGGCTTCAAAACCACCTTGGCACCTGAAAAGATGCATGTGACAGTGGCCTACAGCCGCGATCCGGTAAATGGAAAAGCTGTGCCAGCTGGCGCCGAGACTGTCACCGTGACTGGTGGGCGACGCGCCGTAGAGCCGCTGGGCGAAGACGGTGCTGTAGTGCTGAAACTGGAAAGCGAGGTGCTGCAGCGCCGCTGGAAGGCATATCGCGACGCAGGCGCCAGCTGGGACTTCCCGAGCTATCAGCCGCACATCACGATCACCTACGACGGCAAAGGGATGGATTTGTCGAAGGTAACGCCGTTTGCTGGGCCTGTGATCTTGGGCGCAGAGCAACAGGAGGCGCTGGACCCGGACGCCAAGAAAAAAGCCAAGGCCAGCGAGGAGCCTGTCAAGCCAGTCGCCAGCGCCAACACCATTTTCACCGACGACATGGCCGCCGCAGCGCGCGCGCGCCTGAAGGCCAAGCTGGGCCGCCTGGGCTCAGGCATTGACCCTGAAATGCTGCAGGACGGCATCGTGCTGGCCGGGAATCACGTCGAGAAGGGCGCGCGCACGTTCGCCGCCTTCGCGCGGGCCATGCTGGACGACATGGGCGAGGCCATCAGGCCCTACCTCAAGCAGTTCTACATGGCCTTGAAGTACGACCCGCGCGCCGGTGCCGTGACCAAGGACATGAGCAGCGCGGCATTCGTGGAGGAATTCGACCTGGACGCCATCGCGGCGCCCGCAACTGGAGCAGACGATGGAACAGCAGCAGCACGCAATATGGAAGGCTCAGGCCAAGGAGCACTGGGCGGAGAACCTGCCGGCGATGTACGAACGCCTGACCAGCCGGGGCAGTCTGGACAAGGCGCTGACGGACGCGGCCGAGGCGACGGGCGAGGCGATGGCCAGCCTGCAGCAAGCGGGCCAGACGTGGGAGCAGGCGTGGGAGCAGGCGCGGACGATGTACCTGTTCCTGCCGGCCGAGCCCGACAAGGACAAGATGCCGGAAACCGAAGGGTTCCGCGCGCACCGCGACCTGCAGCGGGCCCTGGGCTCTTTGACGATGCCGGGCGAGAAGCCGCCCCTGTAGCGCCCAACGCGGAGCCGGTACCAGCACCGCAGTACAAAATCGAAGACTTCTCCATCAGCGACGAGTTGGAGTTGGGCGAAGGCGGCCAGAAAACGAAGTTCAAAAACAACGTGGCCGCCATTCGGCTGGTGCGCGAATTAGAGGATTCCGGCCGCCGCGCCACTCCAGATGAGCAGGCTGTCCTGGCCAAATACGTAGGCTGGGGAGCCCTTTCGCCAGCGTTCGACGGTGACCGCGAGGAGTGGTCCAAAGAGCACGCCGAGCTGAAAGCGATCATGTCGGACGAGGAGTTTGCTGCAGCGCGCCGTAGCACCCGCTACGCGCACTACACCAGCAAGGAAATCATTCAGGACGGCGTGTACGCCGCGCTGCGCCGATTTGGCTTTGGCGGTGGCCGCGTGCTGGAGGCCGGCGCCGGCGTGGGCAACTTCATCGGCCTGATGCCGGTGGAGATGAGAACGGCCGGCCGCGTCACGGCCATCGAGCGCGAGCCCTTGGCCGTGGGCATCGCCCGCAACCTGTACCCGCTGCAGAACGTGCAGCAGGCCGATTTCACGAGCTTCAAGGGCGACGACGCCTACTTTGATGCAGCCATCGGCAACCCGCCGTTCGCGCCAGATCCGCAGGTTGACCAGTCTGGCCGCAAGCACCTGACCGGGCTGAACCTGCACAGCTATTTCTTCGCCAAGAGCGTGGACATGCTGCGCGAGGGCGGCATTCTGGCGCAGGTCGTCACCAACTACTTCCTGGACAGCAGCAAGAGCGAGAAGGCCCGACGGTACATCGGTGAGCGCGCCCGGCTGCTGGGCGCCATCCGCCTGCCCAACAACGCCTTCAGCAAGAACGCCAACACGGAGGTGACGACGGACCTGATTTTCTTGCAGAAGCTGCCCGACAGCGAGGTTGGCAGCCTCAAGGCCAAGAAGGAGGCCAAGGCGTGGCTTGACGTGGTGCCGTACAACGGCGTGAAGGTGAACGCCTACTTCGCCGCCAATCCCGACATGATGCTAGGCGACTTTGGGCCGCATGGCACCATGTACGGGCCCAACCAGCCCGCGCTGATCGCGCGCCCTGGCCAAGACACGGCCGCGCTGCTGCGCGAGGCCGTGGCCAAACTGCCCGCCGACGTGTACCGCAGCATTGCCGACATAGGCTCGGACAGCGCGACTGACGCGGCCATCGTTGCCCTGAACAAGCCGCCGGTGAGCGAAGGCGGCTACTTCATGGAAGACGGCAAGCTGATGCAGCGCCTGCCCGACATCGCTGGCGAGGCCCGCGGGCGCGAGATCACACCCGATACCCAGTGGACGGCCAAGACCAAACTGGGCGACGGCGGATTTGACAAGATCCGCCGCCTGTCTGAAATGCGCGCCACAGTGCGCTCGCTGCTGGCCGCCGAGCTGGGCGGCAAGGACACCATGGTGGGCCTGCGC
The DNA here is from genome assembly GCA_964652185.1 of uncultured Candidatus Peribacteria bacterium. Lineage (GTDB taxonomy): Bacteria > Patescibacteriota > Gracilibacteria > Peribacterales > Peribacteraceae > DALYDP01. Next base: position 44,925 of record CAZZDD010000008.1, read on the forward strand.
GCTGCGCTGAACGAGCAGTACGACGCCTACCAGAAGGCGCACGGCTACATCAACGACCCGGGCGCAGCCCGCGTGTTCGATGATGACCCGGATTTCCCGCTGCTGCTGTCGCTGGAAGACAAGTACGAGCCGGGCATTGGGCTGGCAAAGGCCAAGAGCCTGGGCATCAAGCCGCAAAAGAGCAGGGCAAACAAAGGGGCCATCTTTGCGCGCCGCGTGGTGGAAACCCGCCAGCAGGTCCGCAAGGTGGAAACGCCATCCGACGCCATCAACGTATCCATGGCCGAGCGGGGCCGCTTGGATTCGGCGTACATCGGCCAACTGTTGGGGCGCGAGCCCGACGAAGTGCTGCGCGAGCTTTCCAGCGGCGACAAGCCTCTGCTGTTCCTAGATCCGGCCACGGATGAATACGTGCTGCGCGACGCCTATCTGTCGGGCAACGTGCGCGCCAAGCTGCAGCAGGCCCTGGCAGCCAACATGAGCGCCAACGCGCGCGCGCTGGAGGAAGTGCAGCCCGAGGACATCGGCGCCCACGAGATCAGCGCCAAGATCGGCGCCCCGTGGATTCCCACGGAGGTGTACGAAGACTTCGCCAAAGACCTGTTTGGCGAGGAAACCAAGGCCAGCATCAACTACGTGAAGGTAAACGCGGGCTATGCCGTGTACATCAGCCGCGTGAACGAACTGGCCAACACCAACAAGTGGGGCACCAGCGCCTACACCGGCACCGAGTTGCTGGCTGCGCTGCTGAACAACCGGGCCATCAAGGTTCAGTACAAAGACGAAGACGGCAAGACCATCACCAACGTGGAGCAGACCGACCTGGCCAACGTCAAGGCGCAGGACATCAAGGACCGCTTTCAGGATTGGCTGTTTGCCGATGCTGACCGCTCGGAGAAGCTGGTGCGCGTGTACAACGACACCAACAACAACTACGTCACGAGAAAATACGACGGCTCCTGGCTGACGTTCCCGGGCAAGGTGCCCGACATGAAAAAGCCGGGCGACGGAGGCATCAGTTTCCGCCGTCACCAGCGCAACGCCGTGGCGCGCACCGTGCAGGACCGAACGACGCTGTATGACCATGTGGTTGGCGCTGGCAAGACCTTCACGGCGATTGCATCGGCCATGGAGCTGCGCCGCACTGGGCTGGCGAACAAGCCCATGATCGCCGTACCCAACCATCTGGTGAAGCAGTGGGCCGCCGACTTTTACCGGCTGTACCCGGGCGCCAACATCCTGACCGCCACGAAGAAGGATTTCACGCGCGAGAACCGCCGCCGGTTCCTAGCCAAGATCGCCACGGGCGACTGGGACGCTGTGATCATCGCGCACAGCTCCTTTGGCTTTATCCGGCCCGCGCCCGAGTTCGAGGCCAATTTCAACGAAGCCCGCGTGGCTGAGATTGAGGAGGCCATCAAGCAGGTCCGCGAGGAGTCTGACGACAACGCCGCAAAGCGCACCGTGAAGCAACTGGAGGGCATGAAAGAGCGCCTGGAAAACAAGATCAAGAAGTTGCGCGATAAGCCCATGGATGACCTGCTGGACTTCGAGCAAATCGGCATTGATCAACTGTTCGTTGACGAAGCCCATATGTTCAAGAACCTCATGTTCACCACGAAGATGCAGAACGTGGCTGGCCTGGGCGACCCATCGGGATCTCAACGCGCCTACGATATGTACGTGAAGGCCAACGAGGTCTTCGAGAAGAACGGCCGCGGCCAAGGCGTGGTGTTCATGACCGGCACGCCGGTATCCAACTCGCTGGCCGAGAAGTACCACATGATGCGGTTCCTCATGCCCGCGCAGATGGACGCCATGGGCTTCACGTCGTTTGACGCATGGGCCAACACCTTCGCCAGCGTGGAAACGCGCTGGATGCAGGCGCCCAGCGGCGACGGGTACAAGGCCCAGCAGCGCATGGACAACTTTGTGAACGTGCACGAGCTGCTTAAGCTGTTCGACCAAGTTGCGGACACCGTGACCATGGACGAGATCAAGCGCGCCTACAAGGAGGAAAAAGGCAAGGAGTTTCCGATTCCGCCGCTGAAGGGTGGCCGCCGCACGCCGGTGAGCTTGGACAAGAGCCCGACCCAGATCGCCTACATGGAAGACATCGCCCGCCGCGCCAAGGAGCTGGAGCAGAAGAAGGGCAAACCGCAAAAAGGCGAGGACAACATCCTTGTCATCATGGGCGACGCGCGCAAGGCTGCGATGGACATTCGGCTGGTGGACATGGACGCCACGGTGCGCGAGCCCGGCGGGCGCATCGACCGCGCGACCGACGAGATTTTTGACCGCTACGAGCAGTGGAATCACGTCAAGGGCACGCAGCTTGTGTTCTCCGACCTGGGCACGCCCAAGAAGCATGCTCAGGCCGAGCTGAAGGAGTATCAGGAGCTGATGGCCCGCGCCGAGCTGGCGACCGACGAGGTGCGCGACCGCGCCGCGCTGGGTGACGAGCAGGCGCAGACCATCATCGACGGCGCAGAGGACGCCATGGCCACCATCGAGTCCATGGGGCCGGACTGGCAGGATTCGGTGAAGGCCGCCATGCGCGGGTTCAGCGTGTACGACGACTTGAAAGAGGCGCTGATGGAGAAGGGCATTCCTGAAAAGGAAATCGCCTTTATCCACGACTACAACACCGACGAGAAAAAGCTGGACCTGTACCGCAAGGTGAACCGTGGCGACATCCGTGTGCTGATGGGCAGCACGCCGAAGTTGGGGGCTGGCACAAACGTGCAAGAGCGCATCGTGGCGCTGCACCATCTGGATGTGCCGTGGAAGCCGTCCGACGTTGAGCAGCGCGAGGGCCGCGCGCTGCGCCAGGGGAACGTGCTGTTCCGCCACGAGGACAACCCCGGCGGCGAGCCCGGCTTTGAGGTGGAGATTCTGGCCTACGTGACCAAGGACACCTTGGACATGCGGATGTGGCAGATTCAGGAATCGAAGATCAAGATGATCAACCAGCTGCGCACGCGGCAGATTGATCGTGAAATCGAGAACGCCTTTGAGGACATGGAAATGTCGGCCGGCGAGATGCAGGCCGCAGCCACGGGCAACATGGACATCCTCAAGGAGATCCAGGCCCGCAACGACATCAAAAAGCTGGAGCAGAAAAAGCGCAGCTTCGAGGCCCAGAAGAACGACCTGATTGGCCGCGAGCGCCGTGCCGCCGAAGCGGTGAAGGGGCTGCCAGCACAGATCGAGCAGGCCCAGGCGCTGGCCGACGCATCGCAGGAATACCGCCAGGCCGTGCGCGACCAGCAAGCTGCCTTCAAAGTCAACATCGACGGCAAGGAATACACCGAGGACGGCGAGGCCGCCGACTACCTGCGCAGCCTGTACGACGCCAAGATTTACACCCGAAAGGTGGAAAAGGGCGGCAAGACGGTGCGCGAGGAACTGAGCGCCGACGAATACGCCGCGCTGCGCAAGACGGTGAGCGACCTGCGCGAAGCGGGCAAGGCCGAGGACGACAAGGAGCTGGCCGACGCGGTGTTTGAAATGACATCGTGGGAGGAGCGCGCGGCCCCTCTGGACGTGACCATTGATGGTAAGAACTACACCAACCGAAACAGCATGGCCGAGGCGTTCTCGGACATCCGCGGTGACGTGGCTGGCTTCATGTGGAGCTACAACGGCCAGACTTTCAACCGCAAGACCAACGCGGCCAACGCCGTGCGCGGGGCCGTGGGCGACGCGCTGGCGGATGAAGTGGTGCGCGAGATTGGCGAAGTGGGCCCGTTCAAGGTTTCCGTTGAAGGCCAGACCGTAACAGGCATCAAGGGCAAGACCCAAAAGCTGCTTGAAATCGTGATGTCCTACCGCGGCCTGAACATCAGCGGTGAGGTGTATCTGGGCGAGGATGCCGCTGGCAACCCGCAGAAGGCCGCCGACGCCGTGATTCAGTGGGCTGGCCGCGCCGCCGACAACGCGGGCAGCGACCTGGACTATCTGAAGCGCAAACTGGAATCTTCGCAGAAGACGCTGGCCGACCTGAAAAAAGAAACGCCGATGACCGAGTGGCCCGGCCAGGCCGACCTGGAGGCCGCACGCAAGAAATGGCAGGAGGTCCGTGACCGACTGAAGAAGGCCGACGACAAGGCCGCGGCAGCCGACACGCCCAAGTTCCAGCAGGGTGCGCCAGCGAAGGGCGAACGCCGCAGCGCCGCCATGCTCCAGTACGAGGCCGACGCCATCACAGACCTGTGGCGCCGCAAGCCCACGGTGATCGCGGTGGACAGCTGGCGCAGCAACGGTGTGCCTGCGGCCGTGCGCCGCGAGGCAGAGGAGCGCATCAGCCGGGGCGGAGCCGCGCCGCGTGCCGTGTTCGCTGATGGCCGCGTGTACCTGTTCGCTGAGGCCCTGGACAGCAAGACCATGCCCGAATCCCTGTACCACGAGGTGCTGGGCCACTACGGCATGTGGGGGCACTTTGGTGAGGAGCTGGACCGCGAGCTGGAAATGGTGGCCACGCTGCGCCAGGCCGACATGCGCCGGATCTTTGAGCAGACCGGCATGGACCCGAACAACGCCGCCAACCGCATCCGCGCGGCAGAGGAGGTGGTGGCCTACCTTGCGCAGACCCGGCCCAACCTGTCGGTGGTGCAGCGCATCGTGGCGGCCATTCGCAACTGGCTGCG
>CAZZDD010000009.1:0-11222 GCA_964652185.1 uncultured Candidatus Peribacteria bacterium
ACCACATTCCCCCCATTCCCATGTCCGAGAAATCCTCGACGAAACCGTCCAATGAACGCGGCCCCTCCGGCCTCGGTCACAACGGAAAGAAGTACGCGGCCGCCGCGGCCAAGATCACGAAGCCCAGCTACTCCGTCGCGGAAGCGACCGAACTGCTGACGCAGGTTTCGACGACGACGTTCGACGCCACGGCCGAAGCGCACGTACGCATCAACGCCGACACGACCCAAGCCGACCAGTTGGTCCGCACGACGGTCGCCCTGCCGCACGGCACGGGGAAGAACGTCCGCATCGCCGCGTTCGTCCCGGAAGAGCAGGAAGCAGACGCGAAGAAGGCGGGCGCCGACATCGTCGGTCTCGAAAAGCTTTCGGCGGACATCGAAGCCGGCAAGATCGAGTTCGACGTCGCGGTCGCCGTCCCGTCGGTCATGAAGAACCTTGGTAAGATCGCCAAGATCCTCGGCCAGAAAGGCATGATGCCGAACCCGAAGGCCGGCACGGTCACCGACAACCTCGCCAAAACGATCTCCGAACTCAAGAAAGGCCGCATCGAGTGCAAAATGGACAAGGCCGGCATCATCCACGTGCCGTTCGGCAAGATCTCGTTCGGCGGCAAGAAACTCCAGGAGAACCTCGACGCCGTCCTCACTGCTCTCGACGAAGCGAAGCCTGCGGGCATCAAATCCGTGTACATCACGTCGATCACGATCGCCCCGACGATGGGCCCGGGCATCAAGGTCGTTCGCTAATTCTCTCATCGATTCTCGAAAAAGGCGTTCCTACAGGAACGCCTTTTTATTGTTCCTTCTTCGGTAGAAACTTCCGCATATCGTAGGTCGTCTCGAACGATCCTTCGCCGAGATTCTCGTATTTGTGCTTCCCTTCGTAAAACGGCACGGCCAACTGGGTACTAAGGAGACCGATACGCTCGACTCCTTTTGCCCCCGCCACACTTTCTACCGCTTTCAATAAATGGCTCCCGACCCCTTTTCCACTGTCGAACGTTCGCACGTAGAGCAGCATGATGTACGCCTCGCGAGCGCTGTCCAATCGCATTTGCACGGCGCCGATAATCCTCTTTCCCACTTCTGCCACGAGCGACGTCACGTTTGACTGTTCTATATCCGCACGAACGGCCTCAGACGTACGTTCAAGATAGTACTTGATCGCCAAATCCGGCTTTGGATGTGTAGGAAGAATAAGCCCTGTCACGGAATCGACGCGCACGTCGTGCATCTGGATGGCATCGTCCACCGAAGCATGCCGAATGGTATACGTAGAGATGGGCAAGAGACACAGTTTACTCTTCTCGTACTTCTGACGGTAGAGATACCCAAGAAAACCGTATATGCACCTTGAAGCGGCGCAGCGACAAGGATTCTTGACTGTGCCGCGTGACGGAGGACAATGAGGCGCATGGTCGCATTCGCATCCTCACCCACGTACGGCGTCGGCCCTTCGATGCACGGAGCGGAGAACGATGAACCAGCTTTGGCCGAACACCTCTCGAACCATGCGCCGCTCGGCCTCGACGGCCGGGAGGCGTTGCGTATGGCGAATGCGGAGTATCTCCGCGCCGACCAAAAAATCAGCATGCAGACCAGAGCCGTCGAAATCGCGATGCAGGAACTGCTTCGAAAGGCGACGTGATCAGGCGACACTCAGAAGCAGCGCCTTCGCCTCCTGCAACTTCTCCACGCGCACGAGTTTGCTGCGCAGGTCCGACGCACCGTCGAAGCCTTTCACGTAACTCGAGAGGTGCCGGCGCATTTCGAGCATCCCCAATCGCTCACCTTTGATCGCAACGGACAGCTCGCAATGCTCGAGGATCATCGGAAGTTTTTCGACATACGTCTTCGGGACCTTCGGCGCGTCTTTCCCCGCGAAGGCGTCGCAAATCTCGGCCATCACCCACGGGTTGCCGAACGTCCCGCGACCGACCATCACGCCGTCGAGGTTGCCGATCTTATCGAGTGCGTCCTGCGCGCTGTTCACGTCGCCGTTGCCGATCACCGGCACCTTCACCGCTTTCTTGAGTTCGTAGATTTGGCTCCAATCTGCCTTTCCCGTGAATTTATCGCAGTAACGACGGCCGTGGATCGCGAACGCGTCTGCACCCGCTTCTTCGAGCCCTTTGCAGAACGCAATCAGCGTGTCGGCCGTGTCCCACCCCAGACGCGTCTTCACCGAGACCGGGATCGTCACCGCCTTCTTCGTCGCGTGCACGAGCTCGGCCGCGAGCTTGGGGTTCCTGATGAGCGCCGCGCCGTGGCAGCTCGAGACGACCTTCGCCGCGGGGCAGCCCATGTTGATGTCGATGCCGTCGGCGCCGATGTCCTCGATGATCTTCGCCGCCGCGAGAAAGTGCTCCGGCGTATCACCAAATATCTGCACGATGAACGGCCGCTCGATCGACGCATCGAACGACAACATCTCGAGCGTCCTCTTTGCACCGTACGCGAGCGCGTCCGAACTGAGGAACTCCGTCACGACGATCGTCTGCGGCGCGATCTTCTTGATCAGCTGCCGGTACGATGCGTCCGTCACGCCCGCCATCGGGGCGAGGGCGACCATGGGACGAGCCGCTGATTCCCACGAGAAGTTAGTCATGTGATCAGACCACAGAATAGCGTACATGCGAGCCGAAACGAAGTGGCTCCAGTAGCGGGCATCCTACGCGTCACGCCACACTGTGGCCATGCGTTTCGCCGCCCTTCTCTTCATCACCCTCCTGGCGCCCTCCGCTGCTTCCGCTCAGCCCGGCGTCATCATGAGTGACCTTACGGGGTGCGACTTCGTGACCGGCAAGCTCGACGCCGCGTGCATCCCCGTGTTCATCGGCCACCTCGTACAGCTCATCATGGCGCTGGTCGGCACGATCTTCGTCATCAACGTGATGATCGGCGGCTACCAGTATGCGATCGGAACGCTCGGTGGCGACCAAGGCAAGGGAAAAGATCGCATTTACTGGTCTATCATCGGACTCATCGTCACCTCGTGCGCGTACCTGATCCTCGATCTCGTCCTCACGGTCATCGGACTCTGATCCGACGCCCCTCCCTTCTCTCTTATGGCTCAACGCAAAAAGTCCGACGAAGCATTCACGTCGTTTCGGGTACTGGGTAAAAAAGCCCAAGACCTGATCCAGCGCGCGTCGAGCGAGCTGCAGAAGCGGCGGAAGAAAGAAGATACGAGCGACGCTCCTCCTGGCGCGGACAATGACTCGCAACAGATCCTCACCGTCGCGTTCTCCCCGTGGTCGATCCTGCAAGCCACGCTCGTCGTGGTGGCGGTCGCGCTCGGGCTGGTGCTGCTCGTATGGCTCCGCAACGTCATCATCCTACTTCTCCTCGGCTTCTTCGTCGCCGCCGTCATCGATCCGGGCATTCGCATGATGGAGCGATGGAACATTCCACGGGGCATCGGCATCCTCATCCATTACGTGTTCGCGCTCCTCGTATTCGTATTCCTGATGATCTCTCTCATTCCGATCATCGCCGAGCAGCTGCAGCAGATCGCATTCCTCATCAACACGCAGGTGAACCTCTTCCTGGCGAACCCGGACTTCAGCTGGCTCCCGCTCGTTTCGACCGAGGTCCAAGTGCAACTGGCCGACGTGGTGCAGGCGACACTCCGCAACATGTCGATCAACAGCTTCACCGAAGCGCTCCAGAGCCTGGGCGACAGCATGTCCTCCGTCGGCGTCGGCGGCGTCCTCTTCATCACGAGCCTCGCCGGTTCCGTCGCGGGCTTCTTCGCGCAGCTCATCATCGTCCTCGTCCTCGCGTTCTTCATCCAGATGGAGCGCGAACACATCCGCCAGTGGGTGCGGGGCTTCCTCGGCACCAAGAGCCGCCTGTACTTGGACGACAAGACCGAAGCCGTCCACCACAAGATCGGCCAATGGGCGCGCGGCCAGCTGCTGCTCGGTTTCTGCATCGGCCTCCTCGTCTACATCGCACTCCTTATCCTCGGCATGGAAGAATACGCAGCCACCCTCGCCGTGCTCGCGGGCTTCACCGAGTTCATCCCCTACATCGGCCCGTTCATCGCGGCGGTACCGGCCGTCCTTATCGGCATCACCACCGGCGGTTTCTGGTGGGCGTTCTGGATCGCGGTCGTCTACTACGCCATCCAGTGGTGCGAAAACAACCTCCTCGTTCCACTCATCATGCGCCGCGCCGTGGGCCTCTCGCCGATCGCGATCATCTTCGCGATGCTCGCCGGCCTCAGCTTCCCGCAAGTCATCCACCCGATCCTCGGCCTGCTTCTCGCGGTCCCGGTCACGACGATCGTGACAATCTTCCTCGAAGATTGGCGCAAGAGAACGAGGCCGTGAGCGGTCTATATATAGTTTTCCACAGTGTCATGCCACGCTTCGTTCGTCGTGGCCAGTATTTTTTTTGTACAATTTTTGTGCTCGTCATACACTATGAGACATGCAAACGAGGGCTCCTGTCACTCGTCCAATACACACTTCCCTGATATACTTTCCAGAACATTCGACAGATTATCACTCTCTATGCTAGAGTGACAACTGCGAATAGTTCTCCCTTATCCCTATCAGCCGTATGCAACCCTTCGACCGATTCACTCCAAACGCCAAGCTCGCGCTGCAGATCGCCGAACAAGAGGCGAAGATGATGCAGAGCCAGTACATCGGCACCGAGCACTTGCTGCTCGGGCTCCTCTCGATCCCCAAATCGCTCGCGTTCTCCATCTTCACCGGAGCCGGCGTGACGCTCGAAAACGTCCGCATCCTGCTCAAGGCGAGTAAGCTCTCGGCGCTCGAAGGCAAACACGTGAAGCACGGCCTCTCGACCTTCCTCCACACGGTCATCGAGCAGGCGGTCGTCACCGCGCATAAGTTCCGCCACGCGAACGTGGGCACGGAGCACCTCCTCTACGCGCTCGTCTCGAGCGGCAAGAGCGGCGCGACCGTGATCCTCGAGAGCATGCAGGTCGACCCCGACGCGCTGAAGGTGCACGTCGAGGAAATGTTCGGCCAGATCAGCACGTTCCGCCAACAGAACAAGAGCGTCGAGCAGTCGCTCGAAGCCTTCTTCCAAGGGCTCCAGGGAGCCATTTCCGGCATGCAGCCGGGCGCGACGGGCGGCGAACCCGAAGGTTTGAAAAAGCGCCGAGCGGAGGGCACCAGCAAGACGCCGGCGCTCGACTACTTCACCGATGACCTCGTGTCGAAAGCCAAGGAAGGAAAGATCGACCCGATCATCGGGCGCGATCCGGAGATCGAACGCGTCATCCACATCCTGAACCGCAAAACGAAGAACAACCCCGTGCTCATCGGCGAACCGGGCGTGGGCAAGACCGCGATCGTGGAAGGACTCGCCCAGCGCATCGCGACCGGAAAAGTTCCCGACGCCCTCAAGAACAAGACCGTGCTCGTCTTGAACCTCAGCTCGGTCGTCGCCGGCACGAAATACCGCGGCGAGTTCGAACAGCGCTTCGACGACATTCTCAAAGAAGCCTCCGCGAGCGACCGAAACGTCATCCTCTTCATCGACGAATTGCACACGGTGGTCGGTGCCGGATCGGCCGAAGGATCGCTTGATGCGGCCAATATCTTGAAGCCCGCACTCTCGCGTTCGGGCATCCAGGTCATCGGCGCCACGACGCTCGACGAGTATCGCACCATCGAAAAAGACCGCGCGCTCGAACGCCGCTTCCAGCAGATCCAGGTCGGCGAACCGACCGTCGACGACACGATCAAAATCCTCCACGGACTGAAGGGATCGTTCGAGCACTTCCATCACCTCTCGATTTCCGACGAAGCACTCGAAGCGGCGGTAAAACTGAGCAAGCGCTACATCACCGAACGCTTCCTGCCGGACAAGGCGATCGACGTGCTGGATGAAACCATGGCCGGCAAGAGCCTGCAGCACGCGCGCGTGACGCCGGAGCTCGACCAGGTCGAGCAGAAGCTGCAACAGATCGCGGTGAAGCAGCAGGACGCCGTGAAGGAACAGAAATATCACCAGGCGCTGAAACTGAAGCAAGAACAGCAGGAGCTGAAGGAAAAGCGCGATCGCCTCTTGGCCAACGCCGACGGCGACGTCCGCACGCCTGTCTCGATCGACGCCGACGACATCGCCACGGTCATCGCCCGCATGACGGGCGTGCCGGTCACGAAACTCCTCAAGCCCGAACAGAAGCGCCTTGCGAACCTGGAGCTCCACCTCAAGCAGCACGTCATCGGCCAGGACGAAGCGATCAAGAAAGTCGCCCGCGCCATCCGCCGCTCCAGGGTCGGCATCGGCGACACGAAGCGCCCGATCGGCTCGTTCCTCTTCCTCGGGCCCACGGGCGTGGGTAAGACGGAGCTCGTCCGCACGCTGGCGCGCGAGGTCTTCCACCGCGAGGACGCCCTCATCAAAATCGACATGTCGGAGTTCATGGAACGTCACAACGTCTCGCGCCTCACGGGCACGACCGCGGGCTACGTGGGCTACGAGGAAGGCGGTCAGCTGACCGAAGCGGTCCGCCGCAAACCGTATAGCGTCGTCCTCTTCGACGAAGTGGAAAAGGCCCACCCCGAATTCTTCAACGTCCTCCTCCAGATTTTAGAAGACGGCACGCTGACCGACGGCGCAGGCAAACAAGTCGACTTCAGGAACACCATCATCGTGATGACCAGCAACCTGGGCGCGGACGTACTCACGAAACAGGCCGCGAAGATCGGCTTCAAGACCGCCGACGAAGCGGTCGCCGAAGAAGAGGCATACGAAGCCAAGCGCGAAGAAGTTTTGAAGACGCTGAAGGACAACCTGCGCCCCGAGTTCCTCAACCGCATCGACCACATCATCGTCTTCAACGCGCTGAACCAGCAGCACATCCGCAAGATCGTCGGCGTCCACCTCGAAGAACTCGAGAAGCGCCTCAAAGCGCAGGGCTACGACATCACGGTCTCTGCGTCAGCCGTGAACCTCCTCGCGGAGAAGGGCTTCGACCCCGCGTACGGCGCCCGCCCGGTCCGCCGCATCATCCAGGAACGCATCGAAGACGAACTCGCCGAGCAGATCCTCAAGGGAATGTTCAAGCCCGGGGACCTCATCGAAGTCATCGCGAAGAACGACAACGACCTGGAATTCCTCCACGGCGAAAAGACAAAGAAACCGCAGAAGGAAGCCGTTGCCGCCGCATAAAGACGTAGGTGCGTAGCATGCTACGCACCTACGATCCTAGGTATGGGAAAACCCCCCGTTTTCTGCTATAATTAGACGAAACCCTCATACACACAAACATGCCGATCGAACCCGTCAAAATCCCGCAGAACGTCTACATCGAGGATCGCATCGTCGGTCCCCTGACGCTCCGCCAGATCATCATCTCGATGCTCGGCATCGGTTTCAGCTACGCCATCTGGGCGAGCATCGCGAAGGTCCAAGGAACGGTGCCACTCCCGCTCACGATCATCGTGTGGATTCCCGGCGCGCTCGCGGTCATCTTCTCGTTCGTGAAAATCAACGACCTCTCGCTCGCACATCTCCTGTTACTGCTCCTCGAACGCATGAACAAACCGCAGACACGCGTCTACGGACCGCGCCGCGGCCTCGCGGTGAACTCACGCAGCTTCAACGTGCCGACCGCGAACTCGAAGAAAGTCACGGCGCAGAAGCCGCAAGCCGAGGGTGAAATCGGCAAGCTCAGCGCGTTCCTCGACCAGGAAGGCATCCGCCCCGCGAGCCACGCGGACCAGCCACAGGAACCCGACGCGCTGCCGCTTGAAGAAGGAGCGCACGTCGAACCGACGCAGGGATCCTCGATCCCCGCGCGCCCGGTCCAGAAAGACCGCGTGAAAGTGAGCCCCCTCCTGCAGGCGGACATCTCGGATCTCGAAGGCCAGGACGGCAAGAAATTGTTCCACGACATCTTCCACCCACCCGCTTCCCATGCCTGAGAAAAACTCCGTACAGGCCCGCAAACGCCAATCGCTCGCGACCACGCAGCGGTTCCTCCCGATCGCCGAGATCCGGGGCAACGCGATAATGCTGAAAAACGGCGGCCTGCGCGCGGTGCTCGAAGTCGAAGCGTTGAACTTTAACCTCAAGAGCGAAACCGAACAGCAGGGCATCGTGTCCGGCTACGGATCATTCGTGAACTCACTGAACTTCCCGATCCAGATCTCGATCCGCTCGACAAAGACGAACATCGATGAATACCTCAAGAAAGTGAAGGAATCGGGCAGCAAGCAGAAGAGCCAGCTCCTGCGGGACCAGACCGACTCGTACGTCGCGTTCATGCAGAAGCTCATCGAAGTGGCCGACATCATGGAGAAACGCTTCTACGTCGTGATCCCGCTCGACCACAGCGTCCGCAAGAAGACGATCGTCGAACAATTCCTCGACTGGATGCACCTCGACGACAACCTCGGCAAAGCGACGGCGCGCAACCGCGAATTCCCCGGGCTCATCAAGCAGCTCAACGAACGCTGCGAACTCGTGCTGTCGGGCCTCACCAACATCGGCCTGCACGCCCAGCGGCTGAACACGAAGGATCTCATCGAACTCATGTACAAGGTCTACAACCCGAAGACGTCGCAGACCGAGAAGATCCCCGACGACACGGACAAGCTGCACACCGAGAAAACGACGCTGTGACGGAAGGATGTGCAGGAAGCCATTCCGTCTGCTTTACCGATATTTGACATATGATACAAAAATAATTATAGTATCACAAGTTATAAGAGTCATGAACCGTTCTTGATTCTTCACACCACAGCTCACGAAAAAGAGGTTTAAATGAAAATAAAGTTTGTAAAAGAGTTTTATGGCGATCTCATCGCCAACGGGGACGAAATCAACAACGTCAAAAAGGAGATCATCTCGGGTGGCGATGATTACAAATTCGTTATCCTCCAAGAAGAAGATCTCACTATTTACTTCTTCCCCGGACGATTCACCCATGCAGACGTCGCCATAAATCTGCTGGAAATGCTGGATCTCAAGCCTAATGCCTTCCAAGGCGCAGGAAACGGCAGAAAGTCTCACACGGACTTCGGAAGTCAAACCTGCCGGGAGGTGTTCAAGCGCGATAAACCAGCCGACCACAAAGCTCTGCTTGCAGAGATTGAAAAGATTGCACAGGTGGAGTTTTACTCCCCCTGAGAGGACCCACCACCTCGTGAGCTGTTGAGAACCCTAAGCGACGCTTGGGGTTCTTCACAATCCAGAGAAAACGACGCTGTAAGGAGAATTTGACTATTTCGCCCTCTCTCCGTAGATTGGGCGGGCTTTCGACGTTGCTCGTGCGAGGACGTCCGGAACCCCTTACCTCTCCTCTCGCACTCCAGTTTCTTTATGGCACATGCAACCGAGGCCGCCAAGACGGCCATGATGGAAGAACTCATGAAATTCTCTCCCCCGGTATTCCGCCCCCGTCCGGGCGAGCTCGTGGAGGGTAGCGTCGTATACAAAGGAAAGAACAAAATCCTCGTCGACCTCAACGGCGTCACGACGGGCATCATCGCGGGCCGCGAATTGCGCGACTCGTTCAACACGTTCCGCGAACTCCAAGAGGGCCAGGACGTGTCCGCCCTCGTGCTTGAAGAAGAGAACGACGAAGGTCTCGTCGTGTTGTCGCTCCGCATGGCCAGCCAGAAGAAGGCCTGGGAACGCTTCCACACGCTGACCGACCAGGACGAAACGATGAAATTCACGGCCCAGGAAGCCAACAAGGGCGGCCTCATCGCCAACATCGACGGCATCCGCGCGTTCCTCCCGGTCTCGCAGCTCTCCCCGCTCAACTACCCGCGCGTGAACAACGCCGACGCCGGCGAGATCATCAACCGTCTCGGCAAATTCATCGGACACACGTTCACGGTGAAGATCGTCACGATGGACGAAGAATCCGGCAAGATCGTCGTCTCGGAACGCGAGGCGATGAGCGAAGAGCGCGCCAAAGCCCTCGAAGGATTGAAGATCGGCGAGGAGAAGGACGGCTTGGTGTCGGGCCTCGTGAAGTTCGGTTTGTTCGTGACGTTCGACGGCCTTGAAGGACTCGTGCACATCTCCGAAATCGCCTGGGGCCACGTGAAGAACCCTGCCGAGCACGCGAAGATGGGCGACAAAGTCCGCGTGAAGGTCATCGGCATCGACGGCGACAAGCTCTCGCTCTCCATGAAACAGCTGACGAAGGACCCGTGGGAGGAGGTTGCAGAGCGCTACCCGGTGGGAAAGAAGGTCTCAGGCAGCATCGTGCGCTTCGCCGACTACGGCGCGTTCGTCCGCCTCGAGAAGGACATCAACGGACTCGTGCACCTCTCCGAGGTCGCGCACCACAAGGTGACCGATCCGTCCGAAGTCCTCACGATCGGCCAGAAGATCGACGCGCAGGTGATCAACATCGACGTCGACGAACGCCGCATCGGTCTCTCGATCAAAGCCCTCCAACCGATCGACGAAGCGACCCTCAAGCGCATCCAGGCCGAACAGGCCGAGGAAGAAGCCAAAAAGGCCGCCGAACCGAAGGAAGAGAAAAAGGCTGACGAAGAGGAAGCCACGGAAGCCTGATCCCCTCTCTATTCTCAAAAACGCCCTGGCCATCCGGGGCGTTTTTCGTAGTATCCATCCATGGGAAAGAAAGCGCTCATCTTCGACTTCGACGGCGTGCTCGTGAACAGTGAAGAATACTGGCCCGAGACGAACGTCAGGATCATGGCGCATCTTTTGAGCGGTCGCCCGTGGACCGCAGAAGACAACCGAAAAATCACAGGCCATAGCGCGAGAAACGTGCACGAGATCCTGACGACGCACTACGATCTGCGGCTCGATTTCGACTCCTTCGAGCGCACGGTGTGGGAGTTCGCGTCGAACATGTACGAAGAACTCGTGATGCCGATGCCCGGCGTCATCGACTGCATGAAACGAACGAGCGCAACCGGTGTGCCCCTGGCGATCGCTTCATCCAACGAACGACGAATGATACATATCGTGATGAAACGACTGGAGCTTGATTCGTTTTTCAAAACCGTGAAAACGAAAGACGACGTAGAAAAAACAAAGCCATTCCCCGACGTCTACCTGCGCGCGGCGGAAGCACTGGAGCTGCGGCCGGAACGCTGCGTGGCGATCGAAGACTCCCCCACGGGCATCAAAGCCGCCAAAGCCGCGGGAATGCATTGCATCGCGCTGCATTCTGACCACAACGGAGAACACGACCTGTCGCAGGCGGATACGCACATCAGCCACTTCGACGAACTGACC
>CAZZDD010000009.1:11322-12968 GCA_964652185.1 uncultured Candidatus Peribacteria bacterium
GGCACTTCCTGGCCGCCTTCCTTGCCGACGTTGAACTGCAACCTGTAGCCGTCGATCCCCTTCTCGGCGGCGAATAACCGCGCGCTTTCAATGAGCATGCCGGGAATGTGCGACGTATCGGCATCGACGTGCGCCACCGACTGGAGAAATTGCTTCGGAACGAAGAGCACGTGCGTCGTGTCCTTTGGATGAATGTCCTTAAATGCCAACACGGCGTCGTCTTCGTAAACGATGCCTGCCGGAATCTCACGGTCGATGATCTTGTGGAAGATAGTCTTTTCCATACGCCCCAGTATACACTCGACCCGATGACGCAGCGCGGATTTCTCTACTCATCGGGGGTGACGTACCTCGGAACGATCGGTTCGGTGTTGTGCATGGCGGCCTTCTACGGCGTGTCGCTGCGGGTGGGCACGGAGGCTTTCGGCGCACTGCAGTCGACGCTCTCGGCACTGTTCCTCCTCTCCGCTGGGCGCAGCGCCGCCGCGAGCTACATCGTGATCCATGCCGCCGGCGATGAACGCCGCCTCGCGGGCG
The DNA here is from genome assembly GCA_964652185.1 of uncultured Candidatus Peribacteria bacterium. GTDB lineage: Bacteria > Patescibacteriota > Gracilibacteria > Peribacterales > Peribacteraceae > DALYDP01. The sequence continues at coordinate 11,860 of CAZZDD010000009.1, forward strand.
TCGCCAAACGCGGAGTATTCCTCGCCGGCCTCGTCGGCCTCGGCATCGCGGGCGTGTTCACGCTACTTGCGCCGTTCCTCCGCGATTTCCTGCACCTCGAATCCTCCGCCTCATTCGTGCTCATCGGCCTAGCAGCCATTCCGGGCCTCTTCGCGTCGACCGCCGAAGGCATCCTCAACGTGCAGAAACGTTTCGTAGCGCTCTCGGCAAGCTCCCTCGTCGTCCCTCTCTGCAACTTCCTCTTGGCGCTCTTCCTCCTGCGCGACGGACTGAGCGGCATGGACGCCGGGATGATCGTCCTCGGAAGCCAATCGATCAGCTGCGTGAATTTCCTCTTGGTCGACTGGGCGTCACTACGCGGAGGAAAGCCGTTCACGGAGCACGCATCGTCACTCGCAGAGATCGCCACGCTCATGGCGGCGATCCTCCTGCTCGGCGCGTCACTGCGTATGGACGTCCTCTGGGCGCGGCATCTCTTACCCGAAACCGAAGCGGGTTCCTACGCCATCGCGGCCATGATCGCGATCGTGCTCTACCTCATCACGAGCGGCGTCGCCCGCGTCACGACGGTGTCGCTGCGCGAAAAAACCGATACCAAGGTCATCGCAGGATCCTACCTGCTCATCATCGGCACGGCGATCGTGCTCGCGACGGCGTTTGCCACGATCGGACAGCCTGCGCTGCAGCTTCTCGCCGGCCGCACCATCAAGGTCGACTGGGCGGTCTTGCTGCCACTCTTCATCGCGCTCACGTGCTATTCGACCATCATGTTCGACTTCTCGTGCCTGAACGTCGTCACGAAGCGCGTGCACCTCGGCTTCGCGATTCTCCTGGTCATCGTACAGGCTGCCGCTCTGACAGCGTTCGGCAAAGATATGCACGCCATCGCCTGGACCCAATGCGCTGTCATGGCTGTCATGGCTGTGGGATTCTCGCTGTCGCTCATCCGAACCATCCGAGCAGTTCCCGCAGTACCTGCCCGGCACCCTGCGGAGGTCCATTTGGCCGCACATGGATAACGGCCTAAAACATTGATTTTTGGCTCAAAAAGGAGGATAATAGGCATGTGAACCCCTCGTCGCCAGAGAAGGGAATCCAAGCGTCGTCGG
>CAZZDD010000009.1:13068-27577 GCA_964652185.1 uncultured Candidatus Peribacteria bacterium
GATAATAGGCATGTGAACCCCTCGTCGCCAGAGAAGGGAATCCAAGCGTCGTCGGGTTCGCCCGAGGGATCAAAAACCGTGCTCCAACCAAGCAAGGCGGAAGGCTTGGCGATGCTCGTGGCGGAGATCAACGAACTGCCGAGTGAGTCGGCCGCATCCGGCCCGTCCCGCGACGGTCCCGCCGGCGGCGGCGCCATGACGACCCAGGGCGCACAGCAAGGAACCTCCGCACGCGATCACGCGCTCGCGAACCTGCCCGTGCCGGCCGTGATGCAGAAACAACTCGAAGCGCACATCCGCTCCGAGGTAAAACAACTCCGCAAACAAACGAAGCTCATCATCCGTTCGCGCAAGCCGGGCTCGGCCTACGCGCTCGCGCAGATGTACGCGAAAATCCGCCACCTCAACGCGCTCCTGGCGGACCTCATCGAAGCGTCGTACGATGTGTTGAAGAGACTGTTCGTGAAGGTATTCATCGATAAGCAACAGATCGGGTAACGACGGCGAACGGGAGACCAGAGACCAGAAGCCAGATACGCGAAAGCATGTTTTCTGGTCTCCGGTCTCTTGGTCTCTTCGTTTTACTCAACGTCGATCGCCTTTTTCTCGTGGTGTTTCTTGCCGGCCTTATCGAGCGACTCGACGTACTCAAGCACCCACTCGAGGATTTTATCGGTCATCACCAGCGGCTTCATGATCACGTCTTCCACCTGCTCCGACACGCCCTGCACGCGCTTCATGATCTTGCGCAGGTCCACGACGATGAACAGCACGTGGTACAGGACCACCACGAGCATGACGGCCACCAGAATGAGGAGGGCCGTGAGAACGTCATCAGCTGTGAGCATCATACGGTAGACTACGGTACTGAACGCCACGCACATGCGCAATCTCCCCCGCAACATCTGGCACCTCCCGCGCAATACGATCGTGCTGCTCATCCGCGGCTATCAACGGACGCTGTCGCTCGACCACGGACCGCTCAAGCACCTCTACGGATACGGCGTCTGCATTCATACCCCTACCTGTTCGCAGTACGCGATGAATATGGTCCTCGAGCACGGGGCCATCTGGGGAACGATCCTCGCGGTCCGCCGCGTGCTCACGTGCCACCCGTGGGGGAAACCGAGCGATGAGAAGGTCTTGAAGACCATTGATCAGCACTTCCCGAAGAAACCCTGATCGCGTACCATCGCGCAGCGCTCGATTCACACCTCCGCGGGTATCGTATAACGGCTATTACCCCAGTTTTCCAAACTGGTGACGCGGGTTCGACTCCCGCTACCCGCTCCAACCGACTTCGTTCCATCTGCACACGAACTACGCCGAGGTTTCTCAATCTTTCTCCCCTCGCATGCACGTCGGTATCGCTCTAGCGCTCTTGCTCCTCGGGATACTGCTCATGGGCAAGGGATCCGACTGGCTGACGGACTCCCTCATCCCCCTCGCACGGAGGCTCGGCGTATCGGGCGTGGCAGTCGGGTTAATCCTGGTGTCCGTCGCCGTCAGCCTGCCGGAAATCCTCGTCGCCGTCCTCACCACGGCGCAGGGGCACCCCGCGATTAGCTTGGGCGTGGTGCTTGGATCCATCATCTGCAACATCGGCCTGATGACCGGTCTCTGTGCGATCATCCGCCCCTTGAAAGTGAAGAAATCGCTGATTCTACGGGACGGCGTTTTCTCGATCATCATTCCCATTCTCATTTTCGCCATCGGCTCGAGCGGGCAGATCACGCGCCTGGAAGGAGGAGCCCTGCTATTGCTCTTCTTCCCCTACGTCGTGAACGTCATATTGCAAGAACGGCAGCAATCGTCCGCGGAACGCAGTCGCGAGATCCAAGAAATAGAGGTGGAGCTCGACCTTCTGGGTTTCACCTTTCTCAAATTAAAACCCGGTTGGTTATCCTTCTTTTTCGGAACGGCATTACTCCTCGTCGGCGCCCAATTGTTCTCGTCCCAGCTCGTATGGTTCGCGGGACACTTCGAGATCGACGAGCTCCTTGTCGGGCTGACGCTCGGGGCGCTGGGGCCGTCGCTTCCCAATATCGTTGCCGCATACCAGGCGACGAAAAAGGGCATGGGCGACATCGCGGTTTCGGAAACGCTCGGATCGAACGTCTTCACGCTCCTCGTGACGCTCGGTATCACGGCGATGCTCTCTCCCGTGGCGATTTCACACCGCTGGCTCTCGTTCGAGCTGCCCGCGCTCATCTTCATGAGCTTCCTGCTGTTCTTCTTTCTCCTGACGAAGCAAACGATCTCTCGCGTGGAAGGAACGATCCTTCTCGCGGGCTACCTGATAACCGTGGGCGCGCAAGTATGGATCGCGGCATAGGGCAGAATCTGCTACACTTGCCCAACCCGTTCTCCTGCGCCTATGACAACCCCCGCCTCCCCCATCACCGTCGAAACATCCGTCCACGCCCCGATCGAGAAGGTCTGGGAATGTTGGACGAAGCCCGAACACATCACGAAGTGGAACGCCGCGTCGGACGACTGGCACACGCCCAAAGCCGAAAATGATTTGCGCGAAGGAGGAAAGTTTACCAGCCGCATGGAAGCGAAGGACGGCAGCGTCGGGTTCGACTTCGGGGGAACGTACACGACGGTCGTCGAGCACGAGCAGATCGACTACACGATGGACGACGGCCGCACGGTGAGCGTGGCGTTCGACGGCCACGGCGACCACACGCACATCACGGAGGTCTTCGACCCGGAGGCGGAGAACGCTCCCGAGATGCAACGCGAAGGATGGCAATCGATCATGAATAACTTCAAGAAATACGTCGAATCGCTCTGATGCCCGCAACGATCGACCATGCCGTGCTCCGCGTGTCCGATTTGGACGCTGCGATCGCGTTCTATACCACGTTATTTTCGTACGCAGGCTGGAAGGTCGTCGACGACCCGGCCGACGAACGATCGCTGGGATTCCGGCAACAGAACGGCTTCACGATCTGGCTCATCGAGCGACGAGACATGAAAATGGGTCCGGCGCTCGGCGCGCTCGATCATCTCGCGTTGCACTGCGCGTCCCAAGAGGACGTGAACAACGCCTACGATTTCTGCATAGCGCAAAAGTGGACGATCATCAGCGAACCGCAGCCGTATCCCGCGTACGAAAATTTCTACGGCTTCTCATTCGAAGGTCCGGACGCGCTAAGGCTGGAATTTGTCACTCGTTAAGAATTCCCTTTTGCCGGAGAATTCTCACGCTGGGCAAAACCCGACGCATCGAGAATGGAATGCAGCGCTTGCACGTGCATGCCGCTATTCGCGACTATCTCATCGTATTGATCAATCCTCCGACGGGGCCGGATAGCAGACAAAACCCTAGGGCTCCACAAAAGCTGAAAAAATCGAAAGAGTGTGGTCCACGAAAAGACCAGATCGTCGAGCTTCAACCGTCGGAACAGCAAACGAGCTTTCGCGACGGGAAACAGGAGGACAACCGGTATGTCGAACGTCATCGCCACCACTCCCACATGGAGCTTGTCAGCAACGACAAGATCCAAAGACAGGATCTCCGCAATGAATCGCTCGATATCCACATCATAGGAGATGCCGCGCGGAACACTCGACGAGTGTTGGTAGCCCTGCTTGATATCAACAAACGTGCACTGCTTGAAAAAGAGAAGCGACAGTATCCTGATCAGGACGACGAACATCTTCGTTTGCCGACGGTTCGCGGAAAACCCCACGACGATGCGATCCCCCTTCCTTTTCTCCCTTTTCAACGGGAAATAAAGAGGCGTTCGCCATACGACATCGTCGTACACGGCGCTCGACCCTTCTTTTCTCCGAGAGGCAAGCACGTCGTCCTCCCGATTTCGGAACGTGATGGATGACGCATGGGATAGGACACTGCGTTGCGTTTCCGACAGAGCGTCATAGGAACCGCCAGAGCCGCCGACGGATAACATATGAATGGGAATATTCTTCTTCGCGCATACGTCGAGCATCGCACGCTGATCCCGCTCGAAATCGATAATATCGGACAAGATTTGCCTCTGGAGATACGTCAAAAACGTTCCACCGCCGCCGTACACGACCAGCGCGGCTCCCTCCAGGAGCTCGTCGATGGTGAGTGCTGCCTCGAATCCGTATGTGGAACAGATGCGCGGATGAAGACAAAAGACTTTGAACGGCGTGCCGCGCCGCTGCAGCTCCTTGCCGAACATGACCGCCATCAAATCATCGCCGAAATTACGGTATTTGTAGAAACCGAACAATGCAACGTGGGACGACATGTCGAAAAAAATCATAGATGCCCGCCCGCGAAACAGCAATCAGCGCCTGACCGTCACGCGGCCTTCAGATACTGCTTCGAGAGCGTGCGGTAGTACGGCGACCACACGCACATCACGGAGGTCTTCGACCCGGAGGCGGAGAACGCTCCCGAGATGCAACGCGAAGGCTGGCAGTCGATCATGGATAACTTCAAGAAATACGTCGAATCGCTCTGATGCCCGCAACGCGTGAAGCCGACGCTCTCGCGCCGAATACGCCGATTACCGCTCCACGAAGACCTCGAAACCGCCGACCGCCGTGCGTTTCATGTCGAACGGCATCGTAAAATCCTTCGCGTCGGCGTACTTCTTATCCATTTCGGCGTGGACCTTCTTGTTCACGGCGTCGCGGTGCTTCCGCGATTTGTACGTGATGTACGAAAACACGACGATCTCGTTCTTCTTCGCTTTGACCATCGCGGGGAACGGCATGTTGCCCCACTTCTTGGCGACGTCCATGTCCTCCCCGATCGCCTCGACGTAGCCGAGCGCACCGCATTTCATCCAAATCGAGCCGCCCTCTTTGGCCATCTTCTTGTACGCCGTAAGGTTCTTCTTGGGCATCACCAGGATGAATCCATCGATGTACGACATGGGAAGGAGGGGGGAAAGGATTAAAGCTTCTTCACGTAGTCTGCCAGACGACCGAGCGTTTGTTCACCTCCTTCGATGGCGCCCACTTCTTCGATCTGCTTCACCATCTCTTCGAGTGTCGGGAAGACCATCCTCAAGGTGATGAGCGTTCCGTCGGCCTCGTCCGAGAGGGTGATAGACGCTTGAAACGGCGGCTCGTCGCTCGTGGGGTCCGAATGGTCGTACGCGATGCGCTCAAACGGAACGACGTCGGTGTACGTCATCAAATTTTCGTAGTCCGTGCCGTCGGGACCGTGCATCGTGTAGGTCCATGAGCCGCCCACGCGGAAGTCCATCGCATGCGTCTCGTTGCGGAATCCGTCAGGCCCCCACCACAGGTCGAGCTGATCGGGGTCCGTGAGCGCTTTCCAAACCGCCTCGCGCGGCGCGTCGACCGTGCGGGTTATGACAAGAGAACGTTCAGCGTCGTTGCGGATGGAAGGCATATGAGAAGAAAACAGAAGCAGAAAGCAGATTTAGAGAATCTTCGCGAACTTGTCGAGCGACTGGCTCCAGCCCGTTTCGGCGTCTGTCGCCATTTCGGCGGGGTGGCCTTCGTGCGTGAGAGTCAGCTTCGTCTTGCCCTCGCCTGCGTCTTCGAACACCGCCGTGACCTTCATCTTTTCCGGCCACTCGCCGGGCATACCGAGCGTCGACGGATCGATCCAGTTACCCTTCTCGTCGGTAAAGTAATCGGTCGCGACGACGCGCTCCATCGGGACGATCTCGAGGTACTCGCCCCCGCTGTACATGATCTTGTCCCACTCGGTGCCCGCAGGCCCCTGCATAGCGTAGACGTACGTGCCGCCCACTCGGAAGTCCACCGTCGCGGTCGGAGCACTGAAGCCTTCGGGCCCCCACCATTTCTGCACGTCATCGGGGTTCGTCCATGCTTCCCACACGCGTTCGCGGGGGGCGTCGAAGATGCGGGTGATGGTAATGGTTTTCGTATTCATACGGATGGGGAGAATGAAATAACGGAAGGAAAGACGGAGTCCGGAATCATTTCTGACCGCGGTTGCCGGGAAGAAAAGACAGAAATTTTTCGAGACGATCGAGACGATCATTCCAGAGACGCTCGTACTCCTTGAGATAACTCGATGCTTCTTCAAACGCGAAGGGAGCGATGGTCACGACGTACTGTTTGCCGACGCGCTTCTTGGTCACGAACTTCGCTTTTTCCAGCACGCGGATATGCTTCGAGATCGCAGCGAGCGACATGCCGTACGGCTTGGCGATGTCGCCGATCGACATCTGCTTCGTCGAGCCGCGACGCAGGATGTCACGCCGGGTCGGGTCGGCCAGCGCGCCGAACACGGCGTCGAGTTCCTCAGAAGAACATTTAACCATATGGTTAAATGATAAACCACGGTCAAATGAGAGTCAAGAACATGCTCCCCGTACGCGTTAGAACCAGGTGCATGGGAGTGACGGACTTTTTATGCTATACTGGTGCGATGTCCGAAACGCAGCAGCCACCGGAGGGAATCCCCTTCTTCGATGCCCACGTTGAGAAGATCCATGCGTTCATGAAGGCGCACCGCGCGGCGCTTGAGCCGCTGATCGGCGGCAAATTGCTCGACGGCACGAATGGTCCGAACGAGCCGCATGTCAGAGGCTGGAAGAACGTCGTCGAGCACTGCATCGACGTCGGTCGCGCGCTCGATGTACTGGCGCGCCTGCTCGAACTCCCCGAAAACGACCGCGATGCAATCGTGAACATCGGGCTCGTGCACGATTGGAACAAGCGCCTGACGAAAGACGCCGGAACCTTCGACACCGACGAACGCTCGTTTGCCGAAGAGTATGCACGGCGATTCCTTGCCGAGCACGATCCGGACGGCCACCTCTTGAACGCGACGGAACCCGACGGATTGGAACGCCTGGAAGGATCGGATGCATCCATCGGCGAACACCTCGTGCACCTCGTCGACTTGAGCTCGATGGAACACGGCATCGCCACGCCCGAAGAGCGCATCGCGGATCTGCGCGAACGGCATAAACACATCGCCGAGGAAACGGACGAGTTCTGGAAACGCAAACTGGCGCTCGCGCTGCAGGAAGAGAGAATGATCCTCGAGCGGCTGCGCACGAACAAAATCGACGTGAACGAACGCGACCGGCTACGCGATGTGCTGAAGCGATATCTCTGACAACGACAACGTCCTGTAGTACACTGGCACCCATGTCGTTCTGGAAGCTTTTCCGCGAAAGCATCGTCGAGTGGAAGCGCGACAATGCCGGGCAGCTGGCCGCGTCGACAGCGTACTACACCGTTTTCTCGATCGCCCCGCTCCTCATCCTCGTCATTTCCCTCGTCGGCCTGCTGCTGGAAGAGGCCGAGGTCGAAGCGTATCTACTGCAAGAGATGCAGGCGCTCGTCGGCGAACAGGGCATGGGCGCGATCGCCTCGATGCTCGACGCCGCGGAGCGCAGCCCCCATTCCACGACGACGTCCGTCGTCGGCTTGGCCATCCTCATCTTCGGCGCGAGCGGGCTCATGGCATCGCTCCAAAACTCGTTCAACCACATTTGGAAGATCGAGACCCATCCGCACGCGAATACGATTCTCGTCCTCTTCCTGAAACGCCTCTTCTCGCTCGGGATGATCCTCACGCTCGGGTTCCTGCTGCTCGTGTCGCTCGTGCTCTCCGCGGTCGTGAGCATCACGGTTGAATTCGTCTCGAACCAAGTGCCGACCTTTGCCGTACTGCTGCCGGTGGCGCACGTGCTGCTCTCGTTCCTCGCGATCACACTCCTCTTCGCCGTGTTCTTCAAATTCCTGCCGGATATCAAAATCCCCTGGAAGGCCGTGATGCCCGGCGCCGCGCTCACCGCGCTCCTCTTCACCCTCGGTAAAGTGATCCTGGGCACGCTCCTCGGCCAATGGGATTTCACGTCGGCGTACGGCGTCGCCGGCTCGATCGTCGTCCTCCTGCTGTGGATCAACTACTCCGCGCAGGCGATGTTCCTGGGCGCGGAATTCACGAAAGTCTACGCACGGGACGCGGCCATGCTCGTGTCGCCGCGATCCTACGCCCAGTTCAGAGGTACGGCAGCCATGGGGCAGGCGCGCCGCAGGATCCTCTGGGGAGCCGCCTCAGGTGTAGCCATGCTCCTCCCAAAGATCGGGTTCACATTTGCGGTATGGAAAAACGTGCGGAAAGTGAAGAAGTGGTTGAAGCGGTAAGAGCGGACGACATGGATCGCGCTTCGGGTGCATGGGGAACGTCGTGAACGGGCCCTCGCCGATGGACTTGGCGGAGGAAACGCTGAGTGGATAAAACGGCTAGAATATGCTATAATGGCGACATGTTCCCCCGCTGGAACGAACACACACAAACACGGCTCGCTCGGATCTGGCGATCAACTATTTTCATCCAGCTGATCATCCTGTTCGTCGTCGTTCCGTCGGTCATCCGGTGGTACAAGGACATCGGCCCCCTGACAGAACTACTCGCACACTACAGCATCGCGATGTTCGGATGGCTACTTCTCGGCGCCGTCCTTTCGTACGCCAATGCGCGCGCCGCCGTCGCAGTGGCCATGACATTATCCTACACCGTCGAAGCGTTCCTGTGCGCGTATGAATTAAAAGCGGGCTTCGCACCGAGCATGCACTTCATACTCGATTCCCACTCCGCGGCGATACCTGCGGCGATCGCTGTTCTCGGAATGACGAAAATGGTCCTGGTCTTCGCCGCACTCTCCGCAATCGCACTTTGGTCACTGGCCGTGTTCCGCACGGCGTTACGGCGAGCGAACGAATTCAACCGAGCGCGGCGCGTCAGAGGGGTCGTCACACGCATCGCATGCGCGGCCATCGGTATCGCGCTCATCTTCCACTTCGGTCGCGTGCCGGAACGCATGACGAATGACATTCACTTAAACACTATCCGACGCGACATCCCCATGATATTTCCGGAAAACGACGGTTTTTCGACCGAAAGCGAGGACAACGTCTTCATCGTGCAGTTGGAATCAGTGAATGCATTGGCGCTGGAAGGAACACTCGATGGGCATACGCCGAACACGGAGTTCCGGACAAAGATCGCCCCGGTACTCTCGTCGCTCACCGAGCGCGGCGTATTCTTTCCGCTCTTTTGGGGCAACGCAATGATGACGAACCGGGCACAGGAATCGATCCTCTGCCGCATTGTACGGAACGTTCAAATAGCCATATCGTTCGACCTGGAAAGCCTAACAGGCACGTGCCTCCCCCATGCATTCGAGCGGTCGGGCTACGACGCGTTCGCCTACCGGTCGGATGACCTGGAATTTTCGAACCAAGGAGCGTTCCTCTACAGGACCGGCTTCGAAGCGGTGCACAATCAGGACATCGGACGACCCGAGGATGTTTTCGGGAGTTTCGGATACGACGACTGCACGTTCTACGCGCGCTCGTTCGAACACCTGCGGGCCGTCTCGACGGACAAGCGCAAGACGTTCGTCTACGTCGAGGTCGTGTCCAACCACTATCCCTTCCAGTACGAAACGAAAGCCCGAAGCAAGCCTTTCCCTCATCCCACCACGTTCCGCGAAAACCTGTTGAATTCGATCGCCGCGCAGGACGAATGCCTCGGCGTGTTCATGGAAGAATATGACGCGTTCGCCCCCGAGCAATCGCACCTGTTTATCATGCCGGACCACTCCTGGCCGTCCGGATACAACGGCTCCACATTCAACTCAACTGGCGCGTCGCCGGAAAACTTCCTCGTGAACCTGCTCTACGTGCCGCCGGCGGGCAGGGTCGGCTACGACAAGGGCTCCGTCGCGGAGGAGCGCTTCTCGCAAACCGACATCATGGGAACGATCTTCGATCTGCTGAACGGAACGTCGTCCTCGCAATCGTTCGCATGGCGACTGCGCGGAGAAACAAAGCCGACGGATTACGAAGACTGCCACGTGCTGACGCAGCCGTACGACAACGGCAACGTCGTCGTTGTTAGGGGCGACGAGTATATCCTCTACAAGCTTGTCGATCGCACGGTCACGCGCGTCGATCTCGCACGCGATCTCAGGGCGGATTACCCATCCATAGTCGCGCAAAACGTGGATTTCACGATATTCTGGGAAAAGTACGGCTGCGAAAAGTACCAGTAATCGTTCCGCTGCACGGACTCCTGTACCATGGCTTCACCATGCTCGAACTGCAACGAAAGCTCCTCGGGGACCGCATACGCAACGAGGCTTTTCACGCGGCATTGAAAAAAGCGATTTCACCTGAAAAAAGCATCGTACTCGACGTTGGTTCGGGCACGGGCTTCCTCAGCTTCCTCGCCGAACAGCTAGGTGCGAAGGAGTGCTGGCTAGTGGAGAGCGGCGACGTCGGAGCGTTGGCGGAAGAACTCGCGAAGCACAACGGAATGAAACGCTGCCGGTTCGTGCACGCGCATTCCGGCGACGTCCCCCTGCCGAAGGCGGACCTGATCGTGTCAGAAACGCTCGGCAACTACGCGCTGGAGGAAGGCATCATCCGTACAATGAACGGCGCGCGAGAATACCTAAAAAAAGGCGGCTCGTTGATCCCCTCTTCGCTCCGGCAATTCGCGTGCCCCGTAACGTCGCCCCGGATCCAAAAAGAGATCGATGTGTGGGGCGTCGGCTACGGACTCGATTTCGAAGCCGCACGCCGCATCAGTCTGCAAAACATGTACGTGAAAACCCTGAAAAAAACAGACCTGCTCGACGGCGGGAAGGCCGCGAAGGCATGGGACGACATCGATTTCACCGCCGAAAATTCTGACGTACGCGACGCAACCATTGAATGGACGATACGCACCAAAACGACGGTATACGGTATCGCGCTATGGTGGGAAACGATCCTGGCAAAGGGGGTCACGCTCTCGACATCGCCACTCAAACCCCCCACTCACTGGGAAAACATTTACCTGCCCCTATTCGAGCCCATCCGGTGCGCGAAGGGCCCTCTCCGGCTATCACTTCGTTCGGATACGTCGCCCGATGTAGGCATTCGACTCCAGTGGGAAATCGGCGGCCAGTCCCTCGACACGCAGGCCGGACTGCTCTGATAACGACTCGAAACCGCTGGCGCCGTTCGATGGCACGATGTGCATGAAACAGTGAGGTGAATAGGGGTATAAAAAAGGGGTTTTTTGTGATATAATAGAGGGAAACCATGACATCCACTCCCAAGCGTCGGCTCAGGATTCTTACGGCAGCCTCGTACCTACTAGAGAGGATATGGAGGAGGGGCTCCAACGGCTCGCGGCGGACGATCTCATCCGAGAAGAAGCAGGACATCAGCGTGGTCATCCCCGCGCATAACGAAGAGCTCTACATCAAGGATTGTGTGCTGTCGATCACCGCGCTGAAGGATCCCGCGATACGCGAAATCATCGTCGTGGACAACGCCAGCACCGACCGAACGGCAGAGATCGCCCGCTCCGTTCCCGGCGTCACAGTTGTGCGCGAACCGCACAAAGGGATCACGTGGGCGAGGCAGAAAGGATTGGATAGAGCCACCGGCGATCTGTACGCCTCCATCGACGCGGACGTACGCGTGTCGCCGCAGTGGCTGGCGACCGTGAAGCGTCGCTTCCGGGATCCGAACATCGTATCGCTGTCGGGCCCCTACGGTTATTATGACCTCGCGCGATGGAAAAATTTCATCATCCGCTTCTTGCTGCAGCTCATCTTTGCTGAGCAACGGATCATGGGAAAGCACTCAGAACTCATCCGAGGCGGGAACACGGTCTATCGCATGCCCGCCCTTCGAGCCGCCGGCGGCTTTAACACAGACATCCTTTTCTACGGGGAAGACGTCGACACATTCATGCGCATCCGGAAGTTCGGGAAAACGGCGTACGACCCGCGAATGTCAGTGCTGTCATCGGGACGGCGTTTCAACGCCGAGGGGTTCTGGAAAATGCTCTTCATCTACCGCATCAACTCGATATGGCAGCACCTGTTCGACAAACCGCTGCTGCACATCCCCGAGCACGACTGGCGGTAATCACTTTCCTGCCCTCATGGCAGCGGCACCACGCGCCATAGCTGGCCCTGCTGCGCTTGCGGCAGAAGGTTTTCGTCGCCTTCATTTTCACGGTCCCGGTCGAACGACGCGTACATCGTTCCGACATACAGGTAGCCATCGCGGCCCTGCTGCCACGCAACGGGAAGATCGATATGGCCGAGGTGTTGGTCCGACACGACGGCGCCGGTCGCGCTGATCGCCACGCCGCGAACGAACCCGAGGTAAAAATCACCGTACAGCATTTTACCCGTCAGCAATCCGTTGTAGCGGTCCCGCTCCCCCGGGCGGTATTCGATGCCGACCCACGCGGAGCGGAATGCGGACCCTTCCTTCGCGAGAGGATCGGCGAGGATGAACTCATGCGTCGGCGACTTGTCCCACTGTCGCACGGGCGCCGTGAACGTCGCGCAGCTGCCCGCGAGGCACAGCGGCCCTTCGCTCATCGGCCATCCGAAATTCTGACCCGCCTTCGCGATTACGTTGATCTCCTCGTAGGACGTCGAACGAGCATCCGCCACCCAATAGCGACCTTTCTCGTCGAATGCTCCGCGCCAGGGATTCCGCAATCCGTACGCATATACGAGCCCGCTGCGCTGTGAATTATTGGAAAACGCATTGCCCTCCACGAGGCCATACCCACTGACATTCGCTTTTTTCAGCGGGGAAAAGCGCACGATCTTCCCTAGTTCATTCGTAAGATCCTGCGCATTGACGTCGCGCCGGCGATCTCCGATATTGGCCCACATCGCTCCGTCAGGTCCGAATGCGAGCGTCCCGATGGAGTGTTGGGGAACGTCCGCCTTCGGATCGCCGACCGCCAGCACGTTCGCCGCCGTGTAGAGCGTCTCGCCAAAATCGACGCTGGACATGGTGTACCGCTTGACGACGTTGTACTGCGCATCGATGCAGTAGCCGACGTAGAAAAGGCGGTTCGACACAAAATCCGGATCAACAACGATCGAGCTGGCCGCGCAATCACCCCCGGTGAACACCGCGGGGATCTGGAACGAATCGATCATGACGGCGCGGTTCGCTTCCAAGCGGAAATGCCCCACTTTCCCGGAGCGGTTCACGGCGAGAAATTCGCCGGAATTCGGAAGAAAAGCGAAGCTGGTGAGGACGGGAAAATCCCCTCCTTCCAGCGGAATGGGCTCGAAACCGATGCGCGTCGGATCGCCCGAGAAACGAACGGGCGGCAACGGAGCGAGCTGCACGACCGCGCCCGTAGCGGCGACTGGCGTCACGTCGACGTCTTGATCTGCACCCGACGCGAAGCAGCCGACCAGAAGGACGGACAGGGCGAGCGGCGCGAATCGAGCACGAACCATGTCAAAAGCATGCCAGACGCCGACTACGCCCGCTCAAACAAACGTGGCTGGGCACAGCAAAAAATGCTATAATCAAGACCACACACATCCTATGCCTCGCACCCTCGACGTCGCGTACTTCTCGATGGAAATCGGCCTCTCGGAACGCCTTCCGACGTTTGCCGGCGGTCTCGGCATGCTCGCGGCGGACCTCATGCGTTCCTGCGCGGACCTGGGAACGAACGTCGCATGCATCACGATGCGCTGGCAGCACGGATATCACAATCAAACATTGAACAGCGACGGCACGGTGCGCCACGAGGAATACGCGTGGGACCCGGCGGCCGAAGGTCTGACGCCGCTGAGCGAGCACGTGATCGTGCATATCGAAGGGCGCGCGGTCCACGTGGGCGGATGGATGATGGAACTGACAGGCGCGAAAGGCACTGTGCCGGTCTACTTCCTCGATACGGACCTGCCCGTGAACCGCCCGGAGGACCGCGATATCACGCGTAACCTCTACGGCGGCGACCAGGCGATGCGCATCAAGCAGGAGGCGATCCTCGGCATCGGCGGAGTGCGGATGCTCCGGGCGCTCGGCATTGCAGACGTCGGCACGTACCACATGAACGAAGGTCACTGCGCCTTCCTGACGCTCGAACTCCTGAAAGAACGCGCCTTCAACGACGACACCGTCCGCCAATCCTGCGCCTTCACGACCCACACGCCTGTAGCCGCGGGGCACGACGTGTTCCCCTACGATCTCGCAGGAAAGATCCTCGGCGATATGCTGCCGTGGCACATCAAGAAGCTCGCCGGCGAAGAGGCTCTCTCGATGACACTCCTGGCGATGAACCTCAGCCACTACACCTGCGGCGTCTCGGCGCTCCACGGAGGCGTCGCGAGGGCGATGCTCGGCAACGGCGCCATCGACCACATCACCAACGGCATCCATCACCCGACGTGGGCGAGCCCCGAAATGCGCACGCTCTTCGACGCGCACCTGCCCGGCTGGGAAGTGCGGCCCGAGCTCCTCGCGCACGCGCACGTCCTGCCCGACGAGGATCTTCTGAAGGCGCATAAAACAGCAAAATTACGGCTTATCGATGCCATCCGCGAACGCACCGGACGATCGCTCGACCCCTCAAAACTCATCGCCGTCGAAGCCCGCCGCCTCGTCCCCTACAAGCAGCACGAACTTCTCTATGCCGACGAAGCGCGATTGCGGCACGTGGGAGAAGGAAAGTTGCAAATCGTCCACAGCGGCAACTCGTTCCCTGGCG
>CAZZDD010000009.1:27677-38631 GCA_964652185.1 uncultured Candidatus Peribacteria bacterium
CACGTGGGAGAAGGAAAGTTGCAAATCGTCCACAGCGGCAACTCGTTCCCTGGCGACGCGTACTCCGGCGGCGTGATCGCGCACCTGCGCGACATCAACAACCGCTTCGGCGATTCGTTGCCCGTCGTCTATGTCCCCCACTACGACCCGGCGTTCGCGAAGCTCCTCGTGGCCGGCGCGGACGTCTGGCTCAATACCCCCATGCGCCTCAAGGAAGCGTCGGGCACGTCAGGCATGAAAGCCGCGCTGAACGGCACGGTGAACGTCTCGACGCTCGACGGCTGGTGGGCGGAGGCATACGCGCAGGACCCGGAATCGGGCTGGCGCATCGGGCCGGAGCGCGAAGTCGCCGACAACGATGAGATGCGCAAACTGGACGCCGAGGACCTCTACACGCAGCTTGAGCTGGAAGTCCTCCCCTGCTTCGCCGACCCCGCGAAATGGGCCGAACGCATGAAGCGCTCGATCGCCCTCGCGGCGACGTTCAACACACATCGATGCATCGGACAATATGCAGAGCGCGCATGGCAACGAGGATAACGGCCATTAACGGATACCCTTCAGATCCTCGTAGATTGTTTGAGGATCCCAGACGGCGCTCGGATTCAGCGAAGGAATTCTGCTCGGATCATAACCAAGCGATAGAGCCTGATTGCGCAGCACGTGTTCGCGCAGTTTATAATAGCGAAGAAGCGGCGTCTCTTGGACTAATTCGTAATAGTGCTTGAACTCCGGCATGGCCTCCATCTCGAGCATAACCCGGAATATCTTCGTGGTATTCACATTTGTTCCTCTTTGGTCGGGCAGCGCGTGTCGTACGATCACCCAGCGAACGAAGAGCCATGGCTCGCGCACCGCCTGGTCGAAGTACCGGTAATTTCCTTCGTAGACGTACGATTCAAGGGAAATGTCCGAAAGGAGCATCTGTCCTTCGCTGTAAAAGCGCGTGAACAGGACGCGACCGCCGTCGTACTCGTGCAACGAATCAATATCGTCCTCGGATAGCGCGGCGAGCGCCTGTTCATCGAGCCGGATGACCGCGAACTCATTGCCGAACAGCACCGTCGACAGGTGCCATACGGCGGCGAGAACGACCACGGGTATCACGAGCGCGACCGTCACCGCGCGAAGCACACGCCAGCGCATAAGCGCATCGACCGCGAGGACGATGGCGACGATCGCCGCGCCTACCCACGTCAACGCGAAACGGGCGTTATAGAAGAAACCGTACGGATCGCCCACCGTCCCCGTCCGCGGCAATTCGGGCACCGAGATGCTGCTGCGGCCGAGCATCATCGTGAGGAGCATGAACAGCGCGGGAGAGAACAAGAACAACACGACGGCGATCTCGGTCCATCGCCGACGCGCCACGAGCACGATCGGCATCGCCGCCGCGAACGCCACGAGCAGCCACCAACCGTGCACGTGCACGGAAGCGAGGTACAACCGTTGAAGATTATACAGCATCACTTCGAGCGACAGACGCGTCACGCGGACCGCGCTCGCCGACTCGCCGATTCTCTCCGTGCCGAGCGCCAGGAACGAGAGTGGGGATCCCGCATAGACGGTGCTGTACAGCACGATGAACAGCACGCCGAGCGACGCCACGAAAGAGAACGTCACGACGATCGCTTGCAGCTGCGCCCACGGCATCTTCGAGGACCAACAGCGGATCACCACGAACCCGATCGACAACGGGATCAGCGTGAAACCCTCGAAACGCGCCAACGACGCAAGCGATACGAGAATCCCGAACAGCGACAGGTCGAGGAGCGAGAACGTCCGCGACCACCGAAGCGCGAAGTACGCGACGCCGGCAACCATGACGATGAGCGGCAATTCCGCCATGGCGGACGACGCGAAGTACTGGATGAACGGATGGAGGAGGAACAGAAGGGGCGCGAGCAGCGAGGTGCGTGCCGACACGCCGCACTCCCTGCAGATGCCGTACAAAAAATACGTACCCAGGAGGAGGAGTGGGAGCATCGTGAGGAACGCTCCGGCCACGAGCAGCACCGGGTGCGGCAGCAGGACGATCGCGGGCAGGAGTAACACGTGCAGGAGCGGCGGCCAGAAACCTAACTGACTGATACCCGGAGTGAGGCTGTAGACCATTTGAATGGATTGCAGCAAGTGCGATTTCGCGTCGACAAAGACATTCACGAATCCCCGCGACTGCAGATAGGCGAAGAAGACAGCAGACGCGACTGCGGCAACGCCGTAGAGCAGTGTGGGAAGGGCCGAAGGATTGCGCCTGAAGAACATCATGCCGAGGTCGGTACGGGCTTCGCAGAAGAAATGCTCATGACCGGATGGTTCGTCTTGTCCCATGTAGATTCCTGGCGGAAGAACCGGAGGATGGAACGCAGCGTGGCGTAGCTGAGGAATAGCCAGTAAATTGGCGAGAACAGCGCAAGGCCCACGAATGAGTAATACTTGCGATGGTAGAGTCCGAGGAGATTGAAATACGTGAACATGAGGTTCGCGAGGAAGAACGACAACACCGATAGATACAACAGGATATCGGTAAAAATCGTCTGGATGATCGGATCGTTCGTCGCATACCAGAAGGCCAACATCATCCACTGCACGAGGTTCAATCCATTCAGGAACACTCCTCCGGGAACGTGGAACATAAACATGAGCACGTTGCGCAGCCCGCCGAGGTCCTTCCAGAGCAGCGCGGGGAAACGCAAGTTCACCATGGACGTCTGCACGAATCCCTGCATCCAGCGGGTGCGCTGCTTGATCCAGTCGCCGAGCGTCGTGGTCGATTGCTCCCATGAAGCGGAATCAAGCACCGATGCGTTCTTATATCCGTTGCGGAACATGCGGATGCCGATGTCACAATCTTCGGCCAAGTTATATGCATCCCAGCCGCCCACCTTGATGAGCTGCTCGCGACGGAAGTACACGCTATGACCGGAAATCGGCGTGGGCGATTTTACCGTCGCAAGGCCCGGCAGGAAAAAGTTGTAGAAAAATGCGAACTCCGCGGTATACATCTTCGTGAGCCAATTGGTGTTGGCGTTGTACACGTCGATGCGGCAATGCACGTAATCAAGCTGAGGGCTGTACTTGAATGCCGCCATGGCCTTCATGAACTGGTCTGTCTCGGGAAGCGTCTCCGCATCAAAAATCACGAGGAATTCCCCTCTCGTTTCGCGCAACGCCACGTTGAGCGCCTTTGGTTTCGTCTTTGGCTGCACGTCGGGCGACACAAGCCCTTTGAAGTGCGCGGGCTTCTCCAACTGTACGAATGCGTTGATGGTCTCATCATCTCCGGATTCGAAGATGAAGATCAGATCCAGCTTGTCCGCCGGGTAATCCATGTCAGCCATGCGCTGGCACAACTGCGGCAACACTTCTTTCTCCTTGTACACCGGAAGAATGACCGAAATAACGGGAAGGTCCTTCTTGTCCTCGTCCGACAGCCCTTTGGGCGGCTGTGGCGGCAAGCGGAACGTGATCGACACGACGTACACCTTGAAGACGATCAGCGCGAACTGGATGACTGCGATGTGGAAGAAAAGCGACCACGCGAAGCTCTTGCCTGCGAACACGTTGATAATCCAAAAATACCCGATGATGATGAAAAAACTGTAGAAAATCAGGAAGTACACCTCGCGCGTGAGGTGTCCCTTCGCGCTTTGCTCCGGCGCGAGGAACAGATAGTCATTGATATTCGTGAAGCCGGCCTCGAAGTATTCCTGGGGCTGCGGGGGGTAGAGGAACGGAAAGATAATGCGGAAAACGTGCGCGATATTGAGAGAAATAATGCTCAATGCGAGCGACGTGCGCGACGAGACCGACCCCCACACGCCGTGATGGAACATCGACCGCGTGTAGGCCACTTTCATGGACGCGATCGTCCACCCGACGCGACGCGCGTGATACAGCAGGACGGAATCGAAACCGAGACGATGATCGAACTCCGGATCGAAACGAAGCGAATCGAGCAGCGAACGTCGGAACACTTTCAGACCCGATCGAACGTCGGCGTCGACCGAAAGCAAAATGTGGCCGAAGATCCAACGATAGATCGAACTGAAAATTTTGTACGCGAAAAACGGATACGCGGCGCGATTCGCCACGACGATTTGCGCTTCATCGAGCTTCGCGATCATTGCGCGGAAGGCGTCGGGCGGACACCGCAGGTCCGCGTCGATCACCACGACGATGCCGCCCGTCGATTGATCCAACCCTTCTTTGATCGACATGGTGCGGCCCTTCGCTCCCTGCTTACGCACGTACCGCACGGGTACCGCCGCAGAAGCCGATCGCACGAAGTTTTCCGTGCCGTCGCGGGACCGGTCATCGACCACGAGAATTTCATACTCATACCCGCTGCCGTTCAGCGCGACGGCGATCCGATCGAAACATCCCGACAAAAATCGTCGGTCGTTGTGCACCGGAACAATAACGCTGACCAATTTCGCACTCGCACGTGCGACGGCATCCGCGTACTCCGAAATCGTCAATTCCTCCGCGCGATCAGCCACGGCTGTAATCGCCGGATGCAGACCATCGTCCATGGAGGAATCGGCAGGCATAAATCCTTTTATTATAGCAGAAATTCAGCCTTCTTCACAGCACCGAACCAGCGCACGATGAGATATGGCGCTTATGTTGAAATTATGGTACAATCATGAGATGCGTCGACACCTTCGATCACTGGCTCTCCTCGCCGTTATCGGCTGTGCGCTGGTGCTCTATCGCGAGTGGGTGATGCGCAGCTCACCGCCAATATTCTTGCCGCTGGGATTCTTCGAAAGCGCGTCGAACATTCACTCGCCCGAAGACGACGCGCGCGATCCGCGCACCTGGATAGACCCTCTTTCGTCGCTCGTCGTGGATGACGCCACGTTCACCCGCCTCACGCAGCATCTGCGCCCCGACGAACGGAAAACGGGAATTCTCGTGACGGGCGCGACGTTCGGCGGCATCGCGGCAGCCCTCTCTGCGGCGGAAGATGGTGTCCCGACCATCCTCGTGACAGAACGCGACTGGACCGCCGACATGCGGGCGGCGGCGGGACGCTTCTTTGCCCAAAAAACACTGCCCGATACGCCCGGCAGCGAGATCGAATCGGCACTGCGTACCGCCGTGGGGGTGAACGGCACGCCGGCATCCGTCACTGCATTCTTCAAGCAACGAGCGGCCTCAGCCCCCCTCCTAGACATCCTGGAACACCACGTCCTCTTGGCGTTCGCACGCTCGGAAGACGGCGCATTGAACCGAGCCCTTCTCCGTCACACTGACGGAAGTGGTGAAATAATCGTACGTTTTGAATATGTGATCGACGGTACGCTCGACGGTTCGACGCTCGCGAGCACCGGAACTCCGACACGTGCAAGCTGGGATGAATCGGCCGACGGCATGGACGTCGGCTCATTGTCGGCGCGGGCACTGTCCGCGTTAACGGAAGGATACGAGATGAGCGGGTACACGATTCCCGGATTAGGAAAGCGCATTGAAAACGCCAGCGCACAACTAGGGGTCATCGATCGCGGATTTCACGGCACGTTCGCGCCCGTCGCGGATGCGGACGACTGCTGGGGAAAAGACGGAAAGGCCCCCCTCATCTCCACAGGAACGGTCCTGCGAACGAAGACCATCGGATGCACCGCCCGCATGTGGGTCGAATCGAGCTTCGAAGACACTGTTGAATTATTCCTCCTCAACCACGGAGACGACGGCATGTCGGCGGATATCGCACTCGGAACGAATACCCTCCTATCGATTGACGCGCGGTTCGATCCAGCCGAAACATTCGTCCGTTTGGGCGCTTTCCCCGTGGGACCGGAATCACCCATCGCCATTGAGCTGAGGAGTGTACTGCCGACGAACCGTCTCGAAGGTATCGTCGCGCGCAAACTGAACACCGGCTCGGCCGGCATGCATGCGACTACCGTCGGAAACGAAGCTGCGGCGTTCGTGACGAACGATTGGCGCACTACCGCATACGACATATACGTGGCGACCGACAGCGTCATCGGCATCCCTCAGATCCTCATCGACGAACGACCATTCGAAACCGTGCATGTCGGGCGAGGCACATACGCGGTACGAAACGTGCCGCTCGGAAGCACGGAGCATACCGTGCGCATTCCCGGCGGAGACGGAATGCAACACATCTCCGTCATTCCCGTGCAACCGATCGTGTCAGCCGTACCGTTGACGATACTCTCGACGAATACGGAACTCTCCTGGGCGTTCACGCCCACGAAAGACGGCACGGCGCTCGTCACGATTCCCGCGCACGCATGTGAAACGCGCTGCACGTTCACCGTACGCGCGACGGATTCGTCAGTGCCGGAATTCCGGATCGAACGAACGCCCGGCGAAGAAATGGTCGCACAAACGATACCCGTCGAATTCATCCAGCTGCATGCCGGAAAAACGTACGTGATCGCGACGGAAGCGGAGTACGACAGATTCGCCCCGCCCGTTGTTTCCATGACGGAGAACGATGCGACACTCCACGCTTCCGGCAACGGCAGCGCGACCGTTACCCCTCCGCGCGAAGGATTGTTGTACGATATCTGGACCAAATCCGCGCGATCTCCTCGAACGATCGTCACCGCCGGCGGATACGAACACGAAGTCGATTCTTCCAACGATTGGCGATACGTCACCACGGAACTCTTGTCGTCCGAAGGCGCCATCGCCCGAGCGGGCGGACACGTTGAAATACTCGCTCTTCCCAATACAAAGATTGACGCGTATCACCTCCCTCTTCATCACCTACCATCCGGCACACCTCCTCTCATCAACCCACTGCCTGGCAGGTATCAGGTCGCGAGTTACGGCATCGACAATCCGACGGCAGTCATCGCAGACAATGAGCGCGGAGCAGTTCAAACACTGTCTTTTGCAGGCAAGGACGGCACCTACCATGCCGAACAAACATATCTGCATTCTTCGCCCGCCCGCTTCTCTCTCTCCTCTCCGTGGCCGCAGCGGCTCGTGCTCTACGAACGGATTATGAGGCCTATGGATGCATCGGTGGCGATCCGCGACGCGACGCTCCACCCACTCGACGGCCCACGAGCGTCAAGCGAATCGGACGAAGAGAAAAGATCCTTCATCTTCGAACCGCGTGCGCACGGCATCGGTCCCGTCACCATTGGAACGATGCATTCCCCCTCCATGGACGCCCGTATCAGAGCCTCCACAGAGGATGCGTTTTTCCTTTTGCGGATGGGCAAAACGAACATCGGCATTCCCGGAAGGAGCTGCGCTTTTTCGAAGAGCCCGCGCTGCGATATGCGACGGTTCGTGCGCAACACGGCGATCTTCGGAACGAACGACGGCCTCGCGTCACCCACATTCTACCCGGAGGGTAGACGGCTGATCGGCACAGAAACACTTACGACGACGGGCGCCTATGCACTGCGACAACCGTGCTCTTCTTGTCTCCTGCAATGCCTGTCAGCCACGTCGAGCGGATCAACGTGCGTAATGACATCTGACCTCACGGTACCGCAGGGAACGATCGTCAGTGTTCGAGGTGCGCCGGGAGTTCCGTCGATTAGCTCTCCCCAGGAGACTGCTCAGCGTACGCTTGCGTCGCTATTCGAATTCATGCGCAGGGACCAATTACTCGAAAAGAAATCGACCTACTTGGAACAACATCCCCCATTGCGTGACATCTCGCTCACGCTTGGCATGCTCATGCCAGCCAAGCGATTGAATATCCTTGCGGGTTCAACCACCGTCAGTACAACGGCGGCAGCCGCGAAAAGCCTACGCCTTCCGACGACCGAACTTGCCATCGGCAGCGCCGCGGGACATGCCGCCGCGTTTTCGCTGCGCGAAGAGCACTCCCCTTTGTGGCTCATCATGGAATCGCCCGACGCCTATGCGCGGCTGCAGCAATATCTCGTCAATAAAGGCGTACGCGTGCTTCCGGTGCACGGCACCGATGAACTCTCCATGAAAGCAGTGCAGCGCAGGATTCTCGACGGCGACGAGACACTCTCGCCGCAATGGACCGGCGACGGCGTGACATTCGTATCGTCTCCTTTCACCGCAGACGAACAAGCTCTCGTCTTCGGAGGAGAATATGTGCGAACGGTGCGAGAAGCCCTTGAGCGATTGCCGGGTTCGCCCGAACAAAAAACACCAGTGAATCTCTTCCGATTCGGCATGGAGAACGGCTTCTTGAACAAAAAGATGCTGAATCTCACCCTCGACGAAATCATGAACATCCCACTCGACGAAACCTTTCTCCTCAAAGCCGACTACCTGCTGCACGCGCAACAATAACGCACCGCATCGATGCTTCTGAGAACATAGTAACCACACAACGAAATCACCTTCTGGGAAGTGCAATGAACTGCCGCGAAAACGCTTTTTCTGGTATAATCATGGGATTTCCCGCACTCGGGAAACATACACAAACACACATCCGCGATGTCCCTGCACACGCTCATGTTCGGATGGGAGTATCCCCCGCTCCACACGGGGGGTCTCGGCGTCGCGTGCCAGGGTCTCGTGCGCGGGCTCTCGAAGAACGGCGTGAAGGTCACGCTCGTGCTCCCGATGGATTTACAGAGCCACCCCGACGCGCACCTGCTCCGCGGCCCTGCTGACGCGACGGGCACGATCGAACTCGATGAAGCGAGCGTGCGCTTCGTCCAGAGCGCGCTCCAGCCGTATGAAGGCTTCGCGGAGTACGCGGAGCGTATGAACACCCTGAGCGCCTCGAACGTCGCGGCACCGGGCCAGTCGATCGCCGATCTCTACGGACCGGACCTCGGCGAAGCCGTGTGGCGCTACGCCGAACAGAGCGTCTCGATGACGAAAGACCTCAACCCAGACGTGATCCACTGCCACGACTGGATGACCTACGAGGCGGGCATCCGCGCCTCGAAGTACCACCGCGTCCCGCTCGTCGCCCACATCCACGCCACCGAACTCGACCGCACGCACATGCAACCCAACACCTGGATCGCCGACCAGGAGCGCAACGGTTTCCTCATGGCCGACCGCATCGTCGCGGTAAGCAACTACACCAAAAACATCCTCGTGCAGCACTACGGCATCAACCCGCACAAGATCTCAGTCGTCTACAACGGCCACGACGTGCCGGCGGGCGCCAACCTGCACATGCACCACAAGAACGTCATCACCGACGCGAAGAAAAAGCGCGCGCCGCTCGTGCTGTTCCTTGGCCGCATGACCACGCAGAAGAACCCCGTTTTGTTCCTCGAAGTGGCCAAGCTCGTGACCGATGCCAAGCCCGATGTGCAGTTCGTGATGGCAGGCGACGGCGGCATGCTGCAGGAGCTCGTCGACCAGTCGTGCCGCATGGGCCTCAACGAGAACGTGATCTTCACCGGCAAGGTCGGCAAGCGCGAGGCCGAACAGCTCTACCGTCAGGCGGACTGCTTCGTGATGCCCTCGGTCAGCGAACCGTTCGGCCTCGTGGCCCTCGAAGCGATCGCCCACGGCACGCCGGTCATCCTCAGTAAGCAATCCGGCGCCGCGGAGGTATGCGACCACGCGTTCAAAGTCGACTACTGGGACAAGGCGAAGATGGCCGACTGCATCCTCACGGTCCTCCGCGAAGAACCGCTTGCGCGTCAGCTGCGCTCGGAAGCGCCGAGCATCCTCAAGCGCCTCAACTGGAAAAACCAGGCCGGCGAAGTGGCCTCCCTCTACAAGCACATTCTCTCTTCCCACTAATCGTATGGCTCAGCGCGTTTGCTTCTACTTCCAAGTCCATCAGCCCTACCGGCTGAAGGACCTGCGATACACCGACGTCGGCACCGACGCCGGGTACTTCGACGACGAGAAAAACCGCGCGATCTTCCGGAAGGTATCCGAGAAGTGCTACCTGCCGACCAACGCGACGATGCTGAAGATGCTCAAGGACAACCCGGGCTTCCACGTGTCGTACTCGCTCTCAGGCGTGTTCCTCGACCAGTGCATCGAATACGGACCGGACGTCCTTCGGTCATTCCAAGAGCTGGCCGAAACGGGCCAGGTCGAATTCCTCGCCGAGACGTACTACCACTCGCTCTGTTCCATCAAATCGCTCGGCGAATTCTGCGAACAGGTCACGAAACATTCGCGCATGATCCAGAAACTCTTCGGCCAGACGCCGACCGTCTTCCGCAACACCGAGCTCATCTTCAACAACGAGATCGCCCAGGTCGCCCGCCTCATGGGATTCGAAGGCATCGTGACCGAAGGCACGGACCGCCACCTCGCCGGCCGCACGCCGAACGTCCCCCACCGCACGCCGACCTTCCGCCTGCCGCGCGCGGCAGAAGCCGTCATCGCGAAGTACCGCCCCCATGCCAAAGCATCCCGCACGATCGATGTGCTCCTGAAGAACTACAAACTCAGCGACGACGTCGCCTTCCGCTTCTCGGATAAAAACTGGTCCTGCCACCCGCTGCACTCCGACACCTACGCCGACTGGGTTGCCGACACCCCTGGCCACAGCGTGAACCTCTTCATGGACTACGAAACCTTCGGCGAGCACCAGTGGGCCGACACGGGCATCTTCCAATTCCTCGCGTCGCTCCCCCACCAGTTCGCCGCCCGCGGCATCCGCGCCTGCACGCCCAGCCAAGTCGTGGAGGAATGGGACGCCGAACACCCGACCTACGACGTACACACGACGATCTCGTGGGCCGACACCGAACGAGACCTTTCGGCCTGGCAAGGCAACGCCATCCAGAACGCGTCGCTCGAGTCGATCTACAACATCGAGAAGGCCGTGAAGGCGACGAAAGACGCCGGCCTTATCGACACCTGGCGCAAGCTCCAAACCTCGGACCACTTCTACTACATGTGCACGAAGTACTGGGCCGACGGCGACGTGCACAAGTACTTCAGCCCGTACGACTCGCCCTACGAAGCCTACCGCCGCTTCAGCCATGCGATGGCCCACCTGCGCGCGCAGGTCGCCGCGCGCGACGCCGGCACGAAATCCCGC
>CAZZDD010000009.1:38731-47568 GCA_964652185.1 uncultured Candidatus Peribacteria bacterium
ATGCCACGCTCCCTCATGCTCGGCAACGGCTCGCTGCTCGCGACGTTCGACGCGCGGCTCCAGATGCGCGACCTGTACTTCCCGTACGTCGGAAAGGAAGACCACACGACGTTCGGCAAGGTCCACCGCATCGGCGCCTTCGTGGAAGGACGCGGCTTCGCCTGGTTCGACGACCCCTCGTGGCAGATCGAGCCCGGATACAAACTCGAGACGATCGTGGGGCAGTCGAAGCTGCATAACGACCACCTCGGCATCGCGATCGACCTGGAAGACGCCGTGCACCCGGTGCATAACGTCCTCATCCGCCGGTTCACGATCAGGTCCCTCGACCAAGAACGGAAGATCGTGAAGCTCTTCTTCAACCACGACCTCTACATCTACGGCGACAAGCAGAAAGACACCGCCTTCTACGAGCCGTACACCAACAGCGTCATCCACTACCGCGACGAGCGGTACTTCCTCATCGGCGGCGACACCACCGCCCCGCAGGAGTGCATCGTCGGGCACCGCGGCTCGCCGTTCGACTCGGTCCTCCACAGCAAGTCGAAGGCCACGAGCTGCGGCATCTCGTCGTTCACGGTCGGCAAGAGCAACTACCGCGGCCTCGAAGGCACCTGGCGCGACGCCGAAGACGGCATCCTCAGCGGCCACCCGATCGAACAGGGGTCGGTCGACTCCACGGTCGGCATCCACTCGATCGTCGAACCCGGCGCCGAGGCCACCGTGACGCTCTGGCTGTGCGTCGGCACGAACCTGGACGAAGTCATCAAGCTCCAAGAACGCGTCGTGGAAGAGACCCCCGAACGACTGCTCCGCAACGCGACGAACTACTGGAAGAGCTGGGTGAACAAACGCCGCATCGACTTCGGATCGCTGGACGCCCGCACGATCGACCTCTACAAGCGCAGCCTCCTCCAGGTGCGCCTCCACGCCGACAACGGCGGCGGTATCCTTGCCGCGGCCGACGCGGACATCATGGCCTTCAACCGCGATACCTACACCTACGTATGGCCCCGCGACGGCGCATTCATCTGCACCGCGCTCGACCGCGCAGGCTACGGCGAAGTCAGCCACCGATTCTTCGAGTTCTGCATCCGCGCCCAAACGGCCGACGGCTACATGCTCCACAAGTACAACCCGGACGGCTCGGTCGGCTCCTCGTGGCACGCGTGGTTCAAGAACGGCGAACCGCAGCTGCCGATCCAGGAAGACGAAACCGCGCTCGTCTTGTACGCGATGCAGAAACACTTCGAGCAGGACCAGGACTTCGAGTTCCTGCAGCGCCTGTACGAATCGTTCGTGAAGAAGGCGGCGCAATTCCTGTGCGACTTCCGCGAGGAGGGCACGGGCCTCCCCCTCCCCAGCTACGACCCGTGGGAAGAGCAGCGCGGCATCTTCACCTACACGATCGCCACCGTCATCGCCGGCCTCCACGCCGCGGCGCAGATGGCCCAGATGCTCGGCCACCACGCCCACTCGGAGCGCTACCACCACGTGGCCGACGAGATGAAGCAGGCGCTCTTCTTCCACCTGTACGACGAAAAAGAAGGACGGTTCCTGAAGAAGATCGTCCGCAAAGACGGCAAGACCATCGAGCGCGACAATACCCCGGACGCGTCGATCACGGCACTATGGAAGCTCGGCGTGCTCCCGGTCGAAGACCCGCGCGTCGTCTCGACCATGGACGCCCTCGACCGGATGCTCACGGTGAAAACATCGGTCGGAGGCTGGGCCCGCTACACCAACGACACCTACCACTTCCCGGGCCAACCCACCGAAGAAGCCACGGGCAACCCGTGGATCATCACGACGCTCTGGAAAGCGCAGTGGATCATCGCCCGCGCCCGCACGAAAGACGACCTGACGAAGGCCCGCACGCTCATGGACTGGATCACGCGCTCCGCGACGTCGACCGGCATCCTCGCCGAGCAGCTGCACGCCTACACCGGCGAACCGCTCTCGGTGGCGCCTCTCACATGGAGCCACGCGACCTTCGTCGAAACGGTGCTGCTGTACGTGGAGGCGGAAGCGCGTGTACGATAACTGCCGTGCACTCCGCGCGGTTCCTCATCGGTGCGACGCTCATCTGCCTCCCCTTCCTCTGCTCCGCGCAGGAGACCGGCAGCGGCGACGTGGTGACGGGTTCAGGCGACACGACAGTAACGATGCACGACCGACTCGCTGCACTCGCGGAAGGCGGCATGCTGCCGGAACGATTTGCGATAAAAGACACCGCCCGATCCGCATGGACGGCGGAAGTGAAGCGCTACGCGGAACGCTCGACCGAACTGCGCGTACGCTGCAACGAAGAGATCCGCAAAGCCAACCGCGATACGATCGTAAGCAAGGCGTCGCAATGCCTCCGCAGCGATCTTCTGCTTGAAATCGGCCATCGCCGCAAGCAGCAAGACCTCCTGGCCGCGATGCCCGGCGTCGCGAACGCGCCCACGCCAAACATCTCCGCATGGATCGATGCCGCGACGTCGATCATCGACGGTGTGGATGCCGGCGTCTTCACGAACGTCGACATGATGAAAGAAGCGAAAAAAAACCTGCACGCGACGTACCGCATCCCCATGCTCGCTGCCATCACGCGCTCACGCATCGAAGTGCTCGGCAGCGCCGTGCGCTCACTCGCGTTCGTCGTGCAGAGCGTCGAACAGGAGTGGCGAGACGCCGACCTCACATCGATCGTCGCATGCCTCGAAGAAGCGGCATTCCGCCACAACGCGGCGTTCGCGAATCCGACAAACCTCACGGCGCTCGCTGCAGGATTTCGCTCGACGCATTCGGCGGTGGGCACATGCGCCGATCTCATCGAAGACCTCGCGAAGGGCTGAGAAGGATGTTTGCTATAATCAATTTTTGTTGTATAAAAATATAACTACAACGCATAGAGAAAACAAAAACAACTGGTTCATCGTGCCCCGACCTCCTACCGTTGTGGGTCCCATGACGCCCCGCTTCCGCCACAAAATCGAGCGCACCCGGAACAAGCATTCCAGGGCGGTATACCAGGGAAATACGATCATTATCCGCCTCGCACGGAACCTCTCGCGGACCGAGGAGCAGGAACATATCCGCAACCTTCTGCGGCGTATGGCGCACCTCATTTTGCTCGATCGCGAGAAAACGCTCATCGACCCGTTCCGCCCCCTGCTCGACGGCGCCAGTTCGATGAAGCTGAAGATCGGCCGTAAAACAGTGACCTTCTGGCTCCGTCCCGGCGACAAAACGAAAGCGATGCGCGTGCGCGGAGGTTGGAAAGTATTCGTCAGCCCGGGCATCCGCCGCCGCTCGCTGCATCGCTTCCTCTGGAAGATGGCAGCGCGCGATGCCGAACCGCACCTCACGTCGCTCCTGAAGAAACTGAACCGCGAGACGTACCGCGCGCGCATCACCGAGATGAAGGTACAGTTCGCCACGACGCAGTGGGGCAGCTGCGCACCGCGCGGACGCATCATGCTCAACACCGCGCTCATCTTCCTACCGCCCCGGCTGCAGCGCTACGTGATCATCCACGAACTGGCCCACACCCGCCGCGCCGACCACTCGGCCGCCTACTGGCGCGAGGTCGAGGCGATGCTCCCCGGCTACGAGCAGGACTACCGCGACTTGCAGAACTATCGGTTGCCGACGGTGTGAGTGCGATTATACTTCGTTGTACCTTCCCCTCTCCCTATGACAACTTCTTGGTTTGGAGACGATGACGAAGACGACGAGGATATCAACCCGTCGAAAGGCGGACCGACCGAGGGCGACTACAAGCACGACCCGGATTTGCAGATCCCGGACGGCGAGGATGCCGTCGACAACAGCAAGCAATAACCCGGCTTCGCGACTCTACGCCGAGGCAAGTCCTTACTTGTTGTCGTGCCGCGTCGGCGGATTCTCACGCGCATCCATGCGGCGCTGCATACGCTCGGTCGCGGCTTTGATCTGATCAACGCGATAGCTTCCTGCTTCGATCGTCTGCTCACAGAGGGCCTGGAAACCGGAGAGAAGCTCATCGAGACGCGACGGGCACTGGCCGTTGCGCTGCGCGCGGCGCAAGACGTTCTTCTGGTACCCACTGAGCTGCTCGAGCGTAGCGGTCACCACCTCTTCGGCAGCGTCTTTCATTTCTTCCGTCGGGAGCCAATACATCTTCAGAGCATCGTAATCGTTCGGATCCGGACACGCATTCTCTTCACCCGCCGCTTCGCGCTGAGCGCAGTCGCGAAGAATGCTCCATCGCAAACGGCGAAGCGCGGACTGATCCTCACGGTCTTCGTATGCGTTCCTGATCGCTTCCGCGGTCACATTGCCTTCCAGCGGAACGTCGAACGACGTCGGCGTCACGATCGGGAACATCGCCATGAGGGCGAAGAGCCCGCCGAGGACGTACTCGCGCTGTGAAAATTTGTGTTGCATCATACGACTGGGAGGAATGTGTGTATTCCCCTCAGTATAGCGGAAACAGCCTTTTACCGCAATCCCACGGCTTTCCGTACTTTCTCCATGGTCGGCTGGGCCACGGCCTTCGCCCGAGCGGCTCCATCGGCCAAAATAGCCTCAACGTCGTCATTACTCAGTTTCTCCCGCTTCTCGCGCATCGGACGAACAAAGTCCAGATACGTCTCCAGCAGCTTCTTTTTGGCATCACCATACGATATGCCGTTGCGATACTCATCGGCGAGTGCCTTCGCCTCGGCAGGCGTGAGGAGCAACTGATGAATCTTGTAGACCGTGCAGGTATCCGGATCCTTCGGTTCGGTCGGGCCGACGCTATCGGTCACGATGCCCATGATCGCCTTCTTGATCTCGGCGTCGGTCCCAAAGAGCGGGATCGTGTTGCCGTAGCTCTTGCTCATCTTCTGGCCGTCGGTGCCAGGCACCACGGCGACCTCCTCGCGGATTTTCGGCTCGGGAATCGTAAACGTCTCGCCGAAGGTGTTGTTGAACTTGATCGCGATGTCGCGCGTCATCTCCACGTGCTGCTTCTGGTCTTTGCCGACCGGAACGACGTCCGCGTTGTAGAGCAAGATGTCAGCCGCCATGAGCACCGGATACGTGAAAAGACCCACGCTGGAGGCGATCCCCTTCTCGACTTTTTCTTTGTAGGACACGGCGCGTTCGAGCAGACCCATCGGCGTGACAGTCGAGAGGATCCACGCGAGCTCGGCATGCTCCGGCACCTGCGACTGGTAGAACACGACGGCCTTCTTCGGGTCGAACCCGGCTGCCAAATAATCGCGGATGCAATCCTCGCGGAACTTCCTAAGACTCTTCGCGTCGTGCACCGTGGTCAGCGCGTGGAGATCGACGATGAAGAAAAAACTCTGATCCGAAGACGCGACCAACTCGAGGTTCGGCTTCATGGACCCGAGGTAATTCCCCAGGTGGAGGACGCCCGACGGCTGCATCGCTGAAAGGACTCGCATACGCGAAGCATACCGAAAGCGACGACTACGTGGAACGTCTCGTGTAGAGCTTCCCAACGCACCCCCACACAGCGCTAGCGGCGAGGTACTGGACGACGTGAATGTATTTTTTCCGACGGATCATGATCTTCAACACTTCGACTCGCCCCAAGAAACGATGGCGCACACTCAGAGCATCGGGATGGTTGACGCGATGGAGCACGATCTCGGGGCGCTTGACCATCGTCGCTCCTGCACCCAGAAAACGCGCCACGATCTCGACGTCGGCGGCGATACGATACCGAGGGTCCCACATGCCGTACCTGCGGAAAAGATCACTCGAGAAAAAGATGCATTCGTGCGCAAACCTGGACCAAATCGGCCACCAGAGAAAGGAATCAAGCGTAATAGTAGAGTACCTCTTCCACCACGCGTACCTGGAAGACCTCGGACCGCTCGGGAGCGCGAGGCACGAACTTCCCGCGACGATGTCGACAGACCCCTGCTTAAGAAGCGGCGCAAGCGAAGGCAATTGGCCCGTGCAGTATACGTCGTCATCGGATAGCACGCGGACATACCTGCCTTTCGCCAACGGAACGCCCACCGCCCATGCGCCGTAGGGACCGTTTCCCGGCAACGACATCCAACGGTCTATCCTTCCCCCGTACGACGCGAGCATCTCCTTCGTTCCATCCGTCGAATCGCCGTCGATGACGATCAATTCGAGCGACGGAAACTCTTCCTTATCCCGCAGCACGGCATCGATGACGACGCGGGCTCTTTCCCGCCGGTTGCGCGTCGCCAGAATCAGCGAAACGAGAGGGGCGGTCGTGCCGATCATCGCTTCGGCGGGTTAGCCAAAAACCACTCGTACGCGCGTTTCAATCCTTCCTCCAATTCCACGGTCGGCGTCCAACCCAAACCCTTCAGCTTCGACACGTTGAGTAATTTCCGCGGCGTACCGTCAGGCTTCGTCGCGTCGAACAGGATCTCGCCTTCGTAGCCGACAGCCTTCGCGATTTTCTCCGCGAGTTCGGCGATCGTGTGATCCTTCCCGCAGCCGATGTTGATGAGATCCGAAAAGCCGCGCTCGAGCAGGAAGACGCATGCAGCGGCGAGATCGTCGACGTAGAGGAATTCACGGAGGACCTTGCCGGTTCCCCAGAGCGTCACCGACGAGGCGCCGACGAGTTTGGCATCGTGCATGCGACGCATGATGCCGGGAATGACGTGGCTATTTTCCAGATCAAAATTGTCGCCGGGCCCATAGAGGTTCGTCGGCATGACCGAGAGGTACGCAGTGCCGTATTCCTTGTTATATGCATCGCACATCGTGAGGCCCGCGATCTTCGCGACGGCATAGGGAGCGTTCGTTTCTTCGAGCGGACCTGTGAGTAGCGCGTCCTCAGAAATCGGCTGCGGCGCGAGCTTGGGGTAGATGCACGAACTGCCGAGAAACAACATCTTTTTCACGCCGGCCTTGAATGCTCCGTGAATGACGTTCGTTTCGATGATCAGGTTCTCCGCGATGAACTCCGCCGGCTGCGCGCTGTTGGCGCCGATGCCTCCCACGCGCGCCGCCGCGAGCAAAATGGCGTCGGGTTTTTCCGCCGCGAGAAAGGCGTTCACCGCCGCCTGGTTCAAGAGGTCCAATTCGTGGTGTGTGCGCAGCAGTAGGTTTTCGTACCCTGCGGCCGTGAGCGCGCGCGTCAGCGCCGAACCCACGAGGCCGCGGTGGCCAGCGACGAAAATGCGGTCAGATTTCGATATCATGCGCGCGGCGGGAATGGTGTCGCTCGGCTTCGCACATGATCTTCACGAGATCTTCGAACGTCGTCTTCGGCTCCCATCCGAGCGTCGCACGGGCCTTCGAGTTATCGCCGACGAGCGATTGCACTTCGACCGGGCGCAAGTACCGCGCGTCCAAACGGACGAGGACCGTCCCGGTGTTCTTGTCTCTGCCGATTTCATCCATTCCCTTCCCCTCCCACGCAATCTCGAACCCGAAGTACGGCGCAGCATGTTCGCAAAACTCGCGAACAGTGCGGGATTCGGACGTCGCAAGGACGTAATCACCGGGCGTATCGTGCTGCAACATGCGCCACATGCCCTCCACGTACTCCGGCGCGTATCCCCAGTCGCGCTTTGCGTCGAGGTTGCCGAGGAACATGGGCAGGGCGTCGTTGTCTTTGCGCTCGAGAGCCGCGAATGCTCGCGCTATTTTACGGGTCACGAACGTTTCTCCGCGACGCGGCGATTCGTGATTAAAGAGAATGCCGTTGCAGGTGAACATTCCGTACGATTCACGGTAATTCACGGTCGACCAGTAGCCGAAGAGCTTCGCGATGGCGTACGGCGAAGACGGCTGGAACGGAGACATTTCGTTGAGCAACCGCCCGTCCCCGGAGTGTCCGAACATTTCGCTGGTCGCGGCATTGTAGAACTTAGTGGGAAGACCCAGATCGTGAATGGCTTCGAGCAAGCGAAGCGTACCAAGACCGGTCACATCCCCCGTATATTCCGGCACGTCGAAGCTGACGCGCACGTGGCTCTGCGCGGCGAGGTGGTAGACCTCGTCCGGCGCGACCTTTTTCATGATGCTGCTCAGACTGTTAGCGTCTGACAGATCGCCGTAGTGCAAGAAAAAGCGAACGTCCTTCGCGTGGGGATCTTGGTACAAATGTGAAATGCGCCAACTGCCGATCGAACTCGACCGACGGATGATGCCGTGCACTTCGTACCCTTTCGCAAGAAGCAATTCAGCCAAATACGAGCCGTCCTGGCCCGAAATTCCCGTAATGAGTGCCTTCTTTTTTGTGTGTCCAGACATCAAAGAATTATACCACAGAAAGAGCGTCGCAGCCAGGAACGGCTGCTACTGGAATACATAGAATTAAGAACCCAGCAGCACCCCTTCGTGGGTGCGAACCATTAATGCCCGCGTTCGCGCAGCTCCTTCACGGCCTTCTGGTACGACGCCGGCAGCGGCGCCAGGAAACTCATCATCTTTCCCGTCGCAGGGTGCGGCAACTGCAGGCACTCGGCGTGGAGGAAGAACCGGTCGTAGTGGAATTTACGGCGGAAGAGCTTGTCTTTCTCATGGTCTCCGTAGAGCGGATCCATGAGCAGCGGGTGCCCGATCATCTTCATGTGCTGACGAACCTGGTGCTTACGGCCCGTCTCGATCGTCACTTCCATGTCGCTCGCCACGGGCCACGCGCCGAGGACCTTGTAGCTCGAGAGCGCATCGACCGTGCCTTCGTGGGTGCGCGCGCCGAGCGGACGGCGGATAACGCCTTCGCTCTCGATCACCTGCCCCGCGACCAGGCAGCGGTAGCGCTTCGTCCAACGGTCCTGCGACTCGCGCAGCCGGCGCACGGCCTCGGCGGTCTTGGCGAAACAGATAACGCCGGACGTACCGAAGTCGAGACGATG